>NZ_JAKEVJ010000044.1:0-34675 GCF_022398425.1 Shewanella sp. Isolate7
GTCGACGAGGAAACTGCTGGGACAACAGCCCGATGGAGCGCTTCTTTAGAAGCTTAAAAACAGAATGGATACCGATGACCGGCTATCGGGATATCGGTGAGGCTAAGAGTGAAATTTCACGATATGTGACGGGGTATTACAGTCAGCTGAGACCACATCAATATAACGGTGGGCTGACACCCAATGAGTCAGAGCGAAGATACTGGCTTGAATACAAAACCGTGGCCAATTTTAGTTGACCACTACATAAAAATCTAATCAGTGAGTTTGTACTGTAAT
The DNA here is from genome assembly GCF_022398425.1 of Shewanella sp. Isolate7. NCBI lineage: Bacteria > Pseudomonadati > Pseudomonadota > Gammaproteobacteria > Alteromonadales > Shewanellaceae > Shewanella > Shewanella sp. Isolate7. Next base: position 280 of record NZ_JAKEVJ010000044.1, read on the forward strand.
ACATCATGCTGCCTGATGACGCATCAGAAGAATACATATTCGTGAACCAGACGGAATTACCACCCACTTTTTGGCTATAGCTGACACTAGCGGTGTCACCGAGCACTTTTATTGAGGATAGAGTGACAAATGCACCTGTATCATTAGGGTTGACTGTATCTAAATCTCCAACCCATACATTATGCTGATACTGCATCGCTGTTGCGCTCATATAGTATTTATCGTACGTACCATAAACGCCGTATATGAATAACCAGAACCCGCGACTAGTGCCAATCACCTCCCAATTAGCTGGGTTCGCCGCATTACCAACATACGGACTGTACATCGCGTATTGTCGATACCCGCAAGGGTTAATGAGTGTATTTACATCACTCGCACCTGACCCGCAGTTAACTCTAAAGTCGGTGTTGGCATTATCCGTGTCATCCTTTGACATAATCTGACAGTACCCACCTGAACCTTCAGTTGGTGAGTTCCTGAATACAATCTTAAAACTGGCAGCATCTTCAAACGCTACAGTCCAGCCGAGAGGGGCTTTACTACCGTATCCATCGACAAGACACTTACGCAATACCTCGATCACCTCAGACGGTTTAGCATCGACTATTTGTGGTGCCCCCGCATCTTGCGACGAATAAACTGTTACTGGTAAACCCATGCTATTTCTCTCCTGCTAAAATTAAGATTCGTTACCACGGAACGCCAGGATCGCCCTGTCGGTGGTGATTTGACTGTGACCACTGGCAACCGTGCGCAGCAGCATAGCTGGCTTTGCGGCGGCAAAGGTTTCAAAGCGAACGGCCTCGCCAGCCGCCCAGCCGCCACCAAAGGCTTGTTGACGAATAATGAAATACGGGGCCTGTGTCAGCGGGTTGATTGGCGCAAAGTCATTTAATGTGTCACCAAGCGCGATTTGCCCCAGGCGGCGACCGACGCAGCGAAACGCTGTAGCGCTGGTGAAGATCAACACCCACTCCTCATTAATGGCGGTGTTGTTTTGTACCTCGATGGGCCAATCGACAACATTCAGGCTGCCGGTGGTGTTAGTGCCGTCCTGATCCCAATTGTCATCCCATGAGGTCATATCACGCACCTGACCAACCCGAGCCTGCAGGTTACCCAGGTTCTGCACACTGGCGACAACCGATCCTACTGGGTAGGTGCTTTGCAGTTCGGCGGCGAGCTGCAGCGTACCATTGCCGACCTCGGTCACTAATGCCTCTTCGCCTATGCTATCGCTGAGGAAGAACGGCGCCGTGAAGCCTGCGAAATCCGATTTAAGGGTAATGACGCCGGTGGCAACATCATGGCTGTAGTGGTCATCCGTTGGTGTCCACAGGCTGGCGCCGGTAGCATCGGTAATATCGACAAACCTTGCCGTGGTTCGCACGTTATAGGTGTCGTTTACCGCAGGGTTAGACACTGCCTGCACCTGAGTATGCTCGATGGTGATAGGCGTCCATTCGGTAAACATCGGCACCACGCCGCCATTGGTTAGGCGCAGCGGATTGAGGCCGTATAGCGCAGGCGGTGGGTTAAGTGTCACTGTCTCTGAGATATCGTATCTCAGACTGGTCAAGTCAACCGCCTTGGTAAAGTCCAGCGAGACTAGGCCATTGACTATACTGCCGGTGACACCTGAGCCGCTAATCACACCACTGACATCACTGCTGGCACTCATCAAGGTGTCATCGGTAGCCGATACCACCACATAGAATGTCTCTAAGATCGGGGCCGATTGAGCCAGCGGGAAACTCACCGAATTATTGCTGATGTTGCTGTCCTCGATCACCGCATCATAAACCAGCGTGAACGCCCCTCGGCCATCCTCGGCAGGTGTCACTGTGCCGGTGAGATAGTCGATGGTGGCCAAGGTATAACCGTTAGACTCTTTGAGCAATCCCCCTTCATACTCTGTCAGCTCTGAGGTGCCATAGTTGCTGTCATTAAATGTCGCCGTGGCAAATACTGAGCCTGTCACCAGCCTCTTGCCTGCTGGCAAGCTGTCAGCGCTGTTATATAGGCTATAACGCAGGGATGACAAGAAGCTGATGCCTATCGTTTGTGATGGGTGCATGGCATTAGCGTAAGTCACAGTGACGCTGCTGCCCGTCACGCTAACTGATGCCTGGTGAGGGTAAGCGCCAATCACCTTAATATTAGGCAGGCCATTATCGTCAAAATAGGCGTCATTCATGATAGATGGCACCGAATAGATATAGGTGGTACCACCATCACCTGCACGGCTGATGGTTTCATATACCAAGCCACTGGCCACGTCGCTACTATTGTCTAGCGTGATGCTATTGCCTGAGCTGACGGCCACCTGGCGCACCTTAGGTAATAGCTCGGTTTCGGTGCTGGCAACCTGCAGTAAGGTGCTGTTGTTCTCGGCGCTAAGCGTGGTAACGCCGTGATACTTAATATCGGGATTGGCTGAGGTGTAGCGCAGCTTAGTACAGCCCGACTCACCATTGATGATCACATCGGCATCTGGGGTGTCGTAGGGGATCGGCGGGTTAAAACTCACCTGTCCATTAACGCCGCCGGTGACCGTATGCTGCACTTCGCAGAAATGCTCAAAGCGCGGATAGTTTGCATCTTCGTTGCCTGGGTATTCCACGGAAATACAGATCACCTGGCCTTGCTGCAGTGTGACGTTGTTCCAGTAGTCCTTATCATTGAAACGATAACGCGACTGCAGGTAGGGCCGAGGAAATGAATCCTGACCAGCGAGCAGGCCGATAAGTCCATCGCGGATCAACTGACCTGCCCTGACACTGGACTCAAGCAGATCAATCATATCTATCATGCGCGACTCATCATCGAGACCTGATGACTCGGCGATCACCCAGCTCACCAGCGGGTCGGTGGGTGGCTGACTAATGAAGATGTGCCCATCTAACAGGGTTTCAGTGCCAGTTGTATCGAGGGCGGGGAAACACTTCACGATATCCACAGCACTCACCGCATGATCGATATCAGAGATCGCCTTAAACAACTGGTTAAGCTCACCCGATATCACAGGGTTTTTAGTGCGCTGGCCGCCAGCACTGGCTGCATCGCCAAGCTGTTCGGGCTTGAATACTTTTAAATCGTCGCGGGTAATAGTCATCTTACTCTCACTAATTAAATCGGCTTTAAACAGTAATTAATCGCAGGGTAATGGCCTCGATCTCATCGGGGTCATAGTCGCTGTAGTTGATGCTGGGGCTGCCGGTGATAGGCTGGGCGCTGTAGTCCCACATCACAGTCATCTCCTCGCCATTGATGTCCAGGGTAAAGCTGGCAGCGGCGTTCGCGGCGGCATGGGCCGCTATGCTTTCAAACAGGCTCAACTCTTCACCATCGCTAAATAGCACGATTGGGCGGCCCGCTTGCTTAGTGGCCACCTCGGTATGCATTGCCCCGTCTAAGGCAAACTCGGTGCGACTAACATGCGCTGAATAGCCAAAGCGGTTGAGCCAGACAAATTGAGGTAGCGCTATGGTGTCTAATGTGATCATGATGTCGCCCTGATACTCTCTAGTTCATCAAATAGTCGCTGCTTAAAGTCCTCTAACACATCGGCCTGAATCACGTTGCCCGATGGCATTACCAGTTCCAGGCGCACAGTATCTGTGCGGCCAGTGGTGACTTGGGTAATTTGGCGGCTTGGGCTACCGGTTGGTATCGAAGCCTGGTAAGTGGTCGGTGACGGTTCTTGGCTAGCAGCTTGCTCTTGTTGTCTGCGTTCCTGAGCCTCAGCATCTATCTGCTTGAGTTTGGTTTGATAGATCTCTTTACTCAGGCGCAACGCTTCTTGGGCACTGGTGATCGCCGCTTTGTCCTGTGCAGCCTTGGCCGCATCAAGCTGGGCCTTTAGCTCAGCCTGTTGCTGCCCATAGCGGCGTTTCTCGATGGCACTCTGGTTATCGTTCAGCTGGTCGAGTTCGTCCTGAAGATCACGCACGGTTCCCTGGATATCATCACGCAGGTCTAAGATGCGGCTTCGGGTTGACTCGATGGCTGCCTGCAACGGCTTTAGCTGCTCATCACCCAGCTCACGGATCTGACGTTGGGCCAGTCTGCCGATCTCATTGACGCGGCTCAGTGTAATGCTGGAGCTGTCCAGCTCATCAGTCCAACGACGAACCGCCAAGGTTTCGCTAATGATGCGATTCTCGCGAATAAACGCCTGGTTACTCAGCTCGGCTAGTACATGCCAGAATCCATTGGTCACGCGCATGTTACGCATGATGCTCGCGGTCAGCTGGTCTTGTCGTTCTCGCAGCTTTTCGGTGGAGTCGTCGGTGAAGTTAAACTGCTTGTTTAAATGCTCATAGGCACCGGCATACAGGTTCACATACTCAGTCGCGCGGCCCGTCGCTTTCTCAAGCGCCTCCAGCTCCTCCTTCTGCTCAGCCAGCGTCTTGGTGGTCTTTTTTACCTGCTCATCGGTCTCTTGCTCACCCTCTTCAAGCCCGCCCATGAGGCGCTGTAGAATACGCATGACTTCGATAATGCGTTCTTTTTGCTTTAGGTATTCCTCTGCAGTCAGCGCACCGTTTTTGTACGCATCATCGAGGCGCAGTAGCTCTTTCGATACAGCGTCATACTTGGCTTTTAATTGAATGTAATTAGCAGACTCAAGCGCCTGAACTTCGGTCAGCTGCTTGGTTTGTTCACTCAATTGGGTTTGCAGCTCAGTCAGCTCTTTCTGTGCTTTGGCCTTGTCTTTGCTTGATGCCGTCGAGCTGTCCATAACATCACGGCATTTCTGTAGGCGCCTTTCGGTTTCCTCCAGCTCCCTCGACAGCTTAGCCTGTTCAGGCGAGACACTCTTTACGCTGTCACGATAGCCATATTGCTTCTTAACCAGATCGTCCAGCTGCTGAGTCAGACCTAATGCTGCCGCCTCTGCCTTAAGCGTATCTGGTACGGTTTGCCCCGTCGCTTCAGCAGCCACTAGTGCCGCCTTCGCCCAAGCAATAAAGGCATCTCTCTGTTGCTCTATTGGCTCCCGTGCATCTTTAATCAGGTTGAATGCCGCTTCGGCTTTGGTGGCGGTTGACTGCAGCGCCTCGCCACTGGTTAAGCCCAGCTCTTTGTACGCATCCTGGAGCGCCTTAGCCCCTTTGGCTGTTGCATCGATGTAGTCTTGCTGGGCCTGATATTTTTCTCGCAGGGTGGTGAGCAGCTTAACGTGCGCAGCATACTCGCTGCCCGCCGCTTTCAGTGGTACCAAGGCTGCATCGATTTGACGGATAAAACCACCGATACCTCCCTTGAGGCCATCGAGGGTCTTGGTCTGCTCACTGAGGGTTAGCGTGAGTTTCAGCGCCTCGTCTACGGTAAGCTGGATAGGCTCGACCACCTCAACAGCGGCCTGCTTGACCTGCTCCATGGCCCTGGCAGCATTGATCCATTTGCCGGTGGCATCGTCATAGATCAGCTTGCCGTCATCCACCGCCTGGTTAAATTCGGCCATGGTGGTGAAGGCGACACCAGTCTGCTCGCTAAGATCCCGCAGCGAAAACTCAAGCAGCTTGGTGCTGTTGACGGCCTCACGCTGGGAACGGGTCATCGCCTCTTCGGCGATCAACACGTCACGATAGACTCGGGCCAGCTCTACCAGTTCGCTAATCAATGCCAGGTATAAGCCAGCTCGGGCGGCAGCGGCTAAGGCTGTCTTGAGTTTCCAAGCTGCGGCAGCAGCAGTATTTGACGCAGCTGCTGTGCCAGCAACTGCACCGCTATAGAGTTTTAGCGCGCCAATGGCCGCATTAGCGCCGGTGATCACCTCGCTGAAATAGCTACCCACCTTAAGTGCCAGCCATGCTTTGGCCACAAAGCCTATCTCTTGGCGATAGTCATACAGCAGCCCCATGGCATCCTTGATGGCCCCGCCTGCTGTGACTATGGTGTCGCTGATATTTTGTGCCCACTCCTTCAGACGGCCATCGGCGGCCATGGCGGCGAACTCGGCATTGATATCGCTTATCTGGCCCTTAAGCCATTCGAGGCTGCCTGAGGTAGCGACAAGGTCATAGAAAGATGTGAGGTTGTCTTTGAGGTTTGACACCTGGCCTGACAGCAAAGCCATCTGCGCCGCCGCGCTGCCTGCGCTGCTGTTGCCCATCTCCTCGATAAGCGCCTGCATCACATCGCGGCCCAGCTTGCCTTGTTCGCTGAGCTTCTGCAGCTCCTGGGTATTCTTGCCAGTGACCTTGGCGAGCATGTCCCACACAGGCACACCGCGCTCGATCAGCTGCAGGATCTCTTCTCCTTGTAGCTTCTGTTTCGCCCAGGCTTGACCAAGGGCCAAGGTGATCCCCTCGACTTCCTCGAACCCGCCGCCAAGCTTAAATGCCTGGTCTACGATAGCCTTCATGGTGCCGTTCATGGGGTCGAGGCCAAAGGCTTTGGCCTTCACAAATGCCTGGTTAACTTCGGTCAGCTGCAGCGGCACGTCTCGGGCAAACTCTTTCACCCAGGCGGTGGCCTGCTGGCCTGACTCGAAGCTACCCATCAGGGCGCGCATCTGTACCCCAAGGCGCTCAAACTGATCGCCGGTGGCAAACACATCACGGATCGCCTGGCCCACACGGTCAAGGCTCACATAGGCCGCCGCCATTGCGGTGACTTGGCCGACCACCCCGCGTAGGCTCGCCGCCTGCTCACGGGCCTTGGCGTCGCCCTTGTCTAAATCGTTGGCAAACTTATCGACCTTACGCCCAGTGCTGTCCAGCTCGGCCCCAAGCTTGCGCTGGGCATTGGTGAGATTGTTGACATCGATGCCCGATGCGTTCAGTTCTTTTTGCAGCTTGTTGTGACTGGCCGATTGTTTGGCCAGGTCTTCGCGCATCGATGCCAGCTCTCTCTCGGCGGCATCGATAGAACGAGCCATCTGCACAAAAGGCTGGTCGGTTTGCTGGGCGCGGTTTTGCAGATCCTGCAGAGCCAAAGCGGCAGCGGTGACGGCCAGCTCCTGCTGCTCTAGTTCGTTGCGCGATTGCTTAAAGCTGTTAACAAGGTCTTGCTGATTGGCAAGACCGTCGAGTTCGTTGGCGAGCTTAGCCGCTTTAGGGTTAGCCACGTCTGACTCTAAACCGATGCGTTTTAACTCATCGACCAGAGCTTCTATGTGCTGCTTGCCTGTAGCCTCAGCTACAATGCGCAAGGCTAACTCTAAGGTTTTATCGGCCATTTGTGCTCTCTTTAATCAAGGTTTAAATGGGGCATTCTTTAGCATGAGAAAGGGGGAACTAAAGGGCTGCTAACGCATGCCCTTTAGCCATACTTGCATGCGTTCCTGGTTAAGCCGCTGGCGCGTCTAAGTCGACATACTCAAAGGGATGGTCTTTACCTGCAACAAGCTGTGCCTTGCCAGCCAAGGTTGAGCTAACAAACTCACTGGCGGCAAAGTCAATTGCTGATGTAGGCGATAAGCTGGCATCAAAGATATCCAGTTTCATTGGCTTGCCTGTTTCCAGGTTGGTGCCTTCACCAAACAAGCGCACACGAGTCTGGGCGTTAATGCCACCTTTAACTAAGGTACCGCTAATGGCATTGTGCTGACCTGTAACAGTGACAGCACCACCAGCCTCTACCGCACCGCCTTTGACTGAACGAACCAGCCCTAGGGCATAGTTGACTTCATAGTCAGTGCCTAACACCAAGGTGGCAGCATCTTTCTTTACTTCGAAACCTACCTCGGCAAAGTTACTGTTGGGCAACTGCACCCACTTCTGGTTAGCTGGTAGGGTCACCGCCTCATCAGTCAAGGTACCGCTACCACTGTTGATCACTTGAGTGTCACCCAGCATCGCCATGGCTATCAGTTCGGCAGGTTGGTCATCGAACGACCACTCAACCTCACATGGCTTAGCTATCTTCACCACACTTAGTGCTTGACCGTAGCTACCTTTCTTCTTACTACTACGCACCTTCTCTTCGGCCTCTGCTTTCAACGCCAATTTAGTGGTGTTAATGGGGCCAATGATGCCTGTTGATTGCCCTTGGGCATTTAAACGGTCAACATAGAAGTTGCCAGCAACGAATAATCCACTCATAGATAATTCCTCAATTTTATAAGTTAGGGTTAAAACGACATTGCACAGTAAACGCCAATGGGTAATAGCCATGGCTCTTACTGAAACGGTTTTTGATTGGACTGTTGACCCGCAGGAACGGCCCTAACACTTGACCATCGATCGTTACGGTTTTACCGACAATGGCACGTAGCGCCTTAGCAACCAGCTCACCCTCGCTCTCATGTATTGATAAGCGACAAGCCAGTACCACTAACCAGGTCTGCTTTATCTGCATGGTGGTACCACCTTGGGCGGTATCGGGAATGGTGTCACCCAAGTACAACAAATGCGCCGCAGGCGTAACCTGGCTACGTTCATCGATGTCGGCCAGCTCATTGGCCTGGTATACCTTTTTTAATACCTTGGCATCACCCATCGGCTTAAGCAGCTGTTCGAGGGCCTTGGCCGCTACCAGGTAGTCATCTTTGATGTCAAACATCAGACAAACCCCTTCGATGATTGGCGGCCAAACACACTGCCAGCACTCTCGATGCTAACGGTCAGCTCGCTCTGGCCTGCACTTTGCCCGAGTTCGTCCAGCCCTAAGCTGATCTCGCCTTTACTAACGGACGTGAGGTACTTCACCACCGCCTGATAGCGTTTCTCCACTTGTTCAGGGGCACGCTCCCCATAAAGGAAGTAGCGCGCAATATCACAGCAGTTACGCTCTAGCACGGTAGGCACTGAGGCCAGCGGCAGGGTGTAGCGGCCCATGATGTAACCGTCAATCTCGGCACTGGCATCTGCAAGGGCTTGCTCCAGTACCGGCAGATTGATTTCACCAGGCGTGCTGCCCTCGCGTTCGGTGAGCAGAATCAAGTCTTGCTCGCCAAAGCGACTCAGCATGGCGGCGGTTGTGGCGTACATCTCCTGGGCCATGGTTATTCGCCTTTATCGTCTTGGTTATCTAGCGTTGCTTGATACTCAGCCCACAAGGCATCACGTTCACTGGCACTGATGGCTTTACCCATGAGCGCTTCCAGGGCGGCGCATTGTGGCTTGCCTCCCCCAGTAAAGTGGTCGCGATTATCAGGGTCTAACTTGGCGATCGCGTCTGAAAAGCTCAGTGCCTTATCACCGTCTGGAACGTCCACACGCCCCTCCTCTGATGCCACTTCAGACTCTGATACCCGCAGACGTTTATCCGCCTTAAGCGCCGCCACTTGTGCTTCAGACAAGTCATCCAGTGGGATGGAGTTCTCACCACGTTTGAGCGCCATCCCCGCACGGCGGTAGCCATCGTGCGCCAGACATACCACAAGAAGGACTTGAACTTTCGATACAGAATTAGCCATTTCATTGTTTCTCCTAGCTTGGTTAAGAGCGCACATCCTTGTGCCAACTCATTTCAATGGGTGGTTGGGTTTCGCTTAAAGCTGCGGTACCACCAGCAACTTGACCTTGCCCTTCAGCTCGTTCTCAACCGTGGTGCCGTTCTCATCGATCAGCTCACGGGTTAACAGCTTAGTGGCCGCTTTCTCTAAGCTGGCTGGAACCACCAGCAAACTAGGACGGATCTTGAGCTTCTTGCCACCATCACGGGTAAAGGCTTGCATCTTCTCGATGCTGTCCCACAAGTTGTCAGCGTTAAGGTCACGCTTGTTGCCAAAGGCCATCTGCCAGAATCCAAAACCCGCTTCGCAGCGCATATCGGCACCGAACTGGAACTCGTTCGAAGTCCACACAGCAGGGTCTGTTGGATTAAACAGCGTGTTCAAATCCAACTTGCGGCGCTCTTGGAAAATGAGCGGCTTAAGCGGACGGGTGGTGTCGAGCAGGAACCATGGCTCGCCGGTATAACCAGTGCCAGTTTCATCCACCATGTTGGCCACTGAACTGTCTGCGCCACTGCCATCATGCTTGGCATTCACGGGATGGTCAGTATCAAAGAAGTTCTGACCGTCATAACAAGCGGTGGTAAAGCCATCGGCTAACATTTGGAACACCAGATCATCTGGGAACTCTTGCCCCTCCTGCGCCAGCATCTGCACCATAGGCTTGTAGGTGCCCACGGTATCGTCTTCAACATCATCACGGCTGATGCCAATGGTGTTCTCGAAGGTGCGGTTAGTGATTGAATAGCCATGCTCTTTAATCGAGTTGACCACGCGATCACCTACCCACTCACGAAACGCAGGCATAGAACCAATCCAGCCATAGGTGTTGCTCTTGGTATTACTCGGCACTACAGTGGCGACCTGGTTGTACATAGGCTCTACGTTAGCCAGCGCGTTTTGAAACTCCATACGCACCATGGTGCGCAGGGCTTGTAATGAAGCAGCATTAATAGCAGCCATTGGCGTTACTCCTTGTCAGCGGCTTTTGCTTTGGCGTATTCGTCATGCGAAATACCCCAGGCATCGGCAAGTTTGATTTCATCTGCCGATAGGGCAGCAACTTTTTGTTGTGGATCAGGCTTATCCACAGTGGTGGTTTGCTTAGACGACAACGCCGGAATGGGTGTGCGTGCGTCCAGGTTAGCGGTCAGTGCCGCCATAGACTGCTTGCCAAGCATGACCAGATAATCCTGCTCGCAGGCAAATGCCTTACCTTCATCGATAGCCGTCTTTACGGTTTGCTCGACTGTTAGCGCGCCGTTCTCGGCTGTCAGCGCGACCAGCTGCTCGCGCAGGGCATTAGCAACACCCACTGGCACGTACTCATTCAGATCAATCTGAGTGCCTTGGGTTGCAGACAGGGCGGCGATGCGCTGATTAAGGCCATCGATACTGGCTGCAGCAACGCCCAGCTCATCAAGCGCCGTTAACGCCGCTTGCTCTTGCTCTGCTGTCACTTCAGTCGCTTCGGCATCAAGCTCGATGCCCAGTGCTGCCAGCAGCTTTTTCAATAGTGGGTTCACATTGAGTTCCTCCGGTTGGGTAGGTTGAGTCCAATTTGCAATTGATTCAGCAGCAAGCTGCGCCAGCGGCAACATGCCATCCACGCCTGGACGATTGGTAAGCGCGGCTGAGTGGATAAATTGAGGGCGCCCAGATGTTTTGTCGTAGCCAAACACCAAGCTGAAATACTTGTATTCGCTGGCACTCAAATAGGCGATAGCGTTATCGGTAAAGCGCGGCTTAATAAATAAGCCTTCGCCCTTGCGATACTGCACATCGTCGATGTTGAACCAACCAGCCGCAGGTGCTGGCTGACCGTTCTTCTCTTTATTGAGGGTTTGGTGTTCGTAGTCGATAACCAGATCACCGGCTTTGTGAGGGGTGTTAGCCTGCATGGCCGCAAAGGCGGCCTCATCCATTAACCATTTGCCGCTTGGCACATCAGATGGACGACCATCAACACTGGCAAACTGGCCATCAGGCAACGCCTGAATGTAACCATCTTCTGCCACAACAAAGGCGGCTGCCGTGGTGGTTGTCATCTGACTGCTTAGGGCGGCAAAGCCAATCGCCAAGGCTTTGGTTTTAGATTTAGCAGACATAAAAAAAGGCACTCTCAATTACATTGGAGTACCCATTTTTGCCTAAGTGGTTTACCTAACGGATTGGAAAGGTTTCGGGATTAATTATCCAAGATAATACCCATTCAATGCAGTGCCTAAAACATTTCCAGCAGTAGCTATACCAACTTGCCAACTACCTTCAATAGCTTTATTGAACATCCCTTTAATCCAAGATGTCACTGCTGGGCCAAAATCATCGGTTTTAGTAACGACCTCGCCATCAATTGTGATGGCAGATTTCAACTCATTGATATCTGCATCAGCAACATGGTTTTGTTTTAATGCTTCAACCAAAGCTTCGAGATCGCCTTGAATACCGTTATTGAATGTTTGGGTAACCTCACTTTGACTCACGTTCCCCAAAATACCTTGGAAATTTCCATTCACAGTAATAGTCATTGTTTGAGCCTTTTGTTTTTCTTGAGGGTTAAACGCCATACCAGAACCTAAAATATTTTTACGCTCAAGTTGCACGGTAAAATCTAAAATCCGACTTCTGATCAAATCTAATAAGCCATGAATGCGACTTAAAGGAACTCTAAAATGAAATTCAACCTCATGAGAATAAAGATCTCTTAGGCTTCTTTGCATATCGGTGGGTAACGGTATGTAGGCAGAATCTCCGGCAAACGAAAGCGTTGATTCCAGTTCCGCAATAGATAGCGACATAGGGTAAGAGGTCATTTCATTTTCTAGCTCTTGCGGAAGTTCTATGGGTAAGTAACCTTGCCTAGGAAATTTAGCCATAATCATTCCTGCTAGATTTCTATAGTCAGGAAGCTGCTCACCTTTATAGCCATTAAGTTCATGCTGAAGCCATGCCTCATTTAAATTTAACTTCTGTATGATAAGCAATGCTTTTCGCGCAAGAGATTTCAACGGCACACTTTCATCCAAACACTCACGTTGAAGTTCCAACACAATCGAATCCATCAGTCACTCCCTGAAAAACAAATAGGTAGCAACAGCATAACCCAGTTTAAACCCCGTTTAAATCCTTGCTGAAGCGTTTAACTGGTTTCACTACGAGCCGTTGTAGCAACTTTGCATTAGCGCGGCTTAAAACGCTTCTCAGGCGCTCAGGCAATTATTGACGGCAGGGTGTTATAGAAGATAGCTGCCCATGACCTCCAGCACCGACTGTTCATCCTCTGATGATAATCCCATGTGGGGACGGGCAGGTATAGCCGCTGGGCCAGCTGGCATATCGTCGGTACCACCAAAATGATGGATGGCGGCATAGATCTTGTTGCTGCCCACCTCGGCCCAAAAGTCGCCGCTGTCGGCACTATAGCTAGCGGCCAAACCACCAGCACTGGCCTGCAACATCTTACCGCCTGCCCGTTTAGGGTTGGCCTTGAGATAGTTATCACTCAGGCTAGGCCATGGCTGCCCCGTTACAGGGTCGGCCTCGGCTTCGAACGCCCCCTCAGTTGCTGACTCTAAGATAGCAGCGATATCGTTCATCGGCTCACTCAGATCGTCAAACTTATCCAGCAGCTCCCCCATCACCTGGGTCATGGATAGCGAATCGAAGATAATATCTACCTTGCTCATGTTTCACCACCAGGTGTCAGCTGGCCCTCAAGCAGCTCATAGTCTTGCAGCTGAGTTAATGGCCGTTTAACTGCCGCACCAAGTGCCCCCGCAGACTTGTCGTTCCAGGTCATGTTGATAACCACCTTCACCGCCTCATCGGCTTGATCAGGGTAGACATATAACAACGTGTTGTTATATGCGTCCCATAGCACGGCTTCAGGCGTTGCCATCATGGTCGGCAAGGCGCGGTATTGTTCACGACTTAGCACCTGTTCTCCCTTGGCCAGCAGCGCCTGTTCGCCTATAGCGAGCAAGGCGCTAGGCTCTCTGCCTATGCGAGCGGCCACAGCCTGGTGAATTGAAGGCGTCATAAACCCAAGCGCCTGCTGGGTATTGCCCGGCCGCGTTACCGCGTTACCTTTGCTCAACACCTCATCTGCCCACTGCTCATACTGTGCCAGCCTTAACGGGCTATTATTGAGCACCTGGATAAACTGGGCGCGGGTGTCGATAGCTTCCACCTGCCCCAGCTTCTTGGCCACGGCGACATCGGTACCGAACGCGGCCTCACCTGGACTATAGGCCCAGCCGATATCTGGACTCATGCTACTGCCATCGGGCAGATCAATTCTGGCGTGAGAAACGCTAAGCACCTCGCCGGTACCTTTGGCCACCGTCTCGGTGTCGAAATAATGGATGTACTGCCCGCCCTGCTCCACAGTTAAACCCATCGCCTTAACCTGGGCCTCGGTGAGCGCCCTGACACGACAGCGACAGCCCCAGCCGTTTGGCGGATAGATGATGTCCCAGATGGGATCATCAAAACGAAAGACACGCCCACGCAAGCGCGCATGGGCGGGCCGCGTCTGGCCGTCATCGATGGCCACGTACTGCCAATAGGGATGGGTCTTGGTGCGCGACAGCATACGCCGATAGCGCCCTGCCATGTAAGCTGTTTGCAGGTTCTGACTGTAGATAGTGTTAAGCCTGTATGGACTGCCCAGCTGCACCTCACGGCCATCGACTTCTTGCTTGCCCCACCAGCCCAACTTCTGCAGCTGGGGGGTGAGGTTTGCCTGAAACTGCTTGCCGGTTAAGCCTTTGCTGATGGCCGCGTCTAACTCTGTGCGGATAGCGGTCAACACATCCATCTCAGTCGCCTTGGCCACAGTAAAGGCTTTGGCGTGGGCGCGTGTCCAGACGTCTTGCCAGTCGTCGCTGATGGCATAGCCTTTCGATCGCAGATAGGCCACGGCATCCTTTGGGGCTTTGGCGATGGCGATACTGAGATCAATCTGCCCTGACTGGTTAGGCACCTGTATATTAGGCATTAGCCATGCCCCACAGTTCGGCGACAAACATCAAACGTGCCAGCATCTCGGTGAGCTGCTCACTATCCATGCCTGGGTAGTCTTGCTCCATCTGCGCGCGCAGCTGCTCTGGCTCCTGATTAAGTTGGCCGATGAAGGGTTCCACCATAGCCATATACTGCTCGCTCATCTTGCCCTGGGTTAAAGCGTCGATTGCCTCATCCAAGGCTTGCTGGCTTGGCGTTGACGGCGTTGGGCTCCCCGCTCTGGCAGCAAGCGCCGCCAGCGCAGTCTGCTGCGCGTTAGGTTCGTCCTGAACAATCTTCAACACCGCTTCACCATTGGCAGGCTTAGGGATGCGGGTTTTTTCATGTAGCCAATCTTGGGGGATCTGCATCCCCATGCTGACGAACGCCCGCAGCGGGTACGCCAGATCACGTAGGTCTTGCGCCTCTGTAGTATCAAACACCAGGCGCGGATAGCGGCGGTGGCTTTGATAGCTCTTACAGTTAAGGGCGTAAAGGGGAAAGATAAGATCACGGCTAAGCGTTTCTGCCAGCAGCCCCAAATCGGCGTCACGCAGCTCCTGGCGCACATCGTTGTGTACGTTACCCAGCGCATTGGTGGAGCTTTTGCCGTCGGCCTGTGAGGTCAGGGTGCCGCCCAAGATCACCTTGCTCATGGTCTTCTCCGCCCAAGTCATCATCAACTCGAACGGGTCGGCCTGTCCCTGGGCGGCGCTGTGAAAATCCATCACCATGCCTTTAGGCATGATGCCACCGGCATTATGGCCGATGCTCATCACCGCATTGAGCAAGGCGCGCTTCTCATCGTCACTGGCGCCGCTTGGATATTGACCGATGCGTAGCGGCAAGCCATAGATCTCTAGGAACTCGGCCAAATCGCGTACGCTGTAATTCTTGAAGATAAAGGGCCAGATCAACTGGCGCACCAAACCGCTGCGGCTCAGGTACCCAGACTTGGCTGGGTGCAAGTGCTTAATCCAGCCAAAGGCCCACAGCTCGGCCCCCTCATGGCTGGCGTCACGCAGGCGCAGCTCATTGCGACGTTCTGAATGGGTTTGGAACCAGGACGGATCACGATACTCTGGCGACTCAACAAACCACTCACCCAGCTCACGAGTCCACTTTAACTCATGCATGCTAAAGCCCTTTAGGATCGCATCGGCCATCGACTTAATCAGCGATGTTATCCAGTTGCCTTCCTCTATCATCTGCTGCAGATATTCGGTGTCGGCCTTTTCTTGCTCGCTTGGGTTGCTTGGTGGTACCAGGTAATAATCGACCCCCATCAAGGCGCGCTTCCGCTTATCCAGCTCGGCATACAGGTGGCCATCCTTCTCCTCGATATCTTCGGCCAGTTCGCACTGGGCAATGAGATCACCTTGCTCTGCCGAGATTAAGATCTCGGCGGCGCTGGCTGGGGTTAGTCCACTTGATGGATGGCTGCTAAAGGTACGATGTAGGCCGATGAGGCGCACATCGTCGGTTTGTAATTCCTTGGCGTCGCGCTGCTTAAATGGGCGACCACTGGCGTCGACTATCACAGATTGTTTCTCTTGCATTACCAGCAACCTCGCTGCATTTGTTGATAATCATCGTCGTCATAGGCCATGGCCCTAGCGTTAGGATTTCGATGATCCGCTTTAGGAATAGGGGTGAATTCGATGGGGGCGCCATCGAGCGTTGAGGCATAGACCATCAGGAACAAGCTGATCGCTGCATCGCCGTGGCGCTCTTTGTCTTTGCCTGTTCTCACATCTGGCAAACATGGGGTGCCACGGTTGTTGATGGTGAGCGCCCGCAAATCTGTGCCTGTGTCATCATCCCTTGGAATAGTGAGTAAGCCATCTTCAAAGTGGCTTTTAAACCTGGGCATGTGTTCACGATAAAAGCTTTCAGAAAGCATGACGCACTCAATGACTTCTGAGCCATATCTGTCCTGGGCGTACTCGGCAAGGGCTTGACCGTTGCCTCGGCCATCCATAGCGCCGCCTCGTAGCCTTGGCAATCTATCTACTATGTAAAACAAGATTTGCTCTTGCTGCCTAAAGGGAATATTTTTCAGCTCAACCTGCAGCTTGGTGGTGATGTGAAGGTCTTGTGCCAGTTCGCCCACATCGATTACGGTTAAGTCACCAGAGCGTGCAAAGTCTTCACCAAACACATGGGGGCGGCTTGGGTCTAAGCTATCCAAATGCGGCTTAAGTTCCTTCTCACACCACTCAAGAATTTCGGCGGCGCGTAGGTTCTCTGGCCATTGGCCAAAGTCATCTTTTTTCGCTAGTTGAATAACAGGGCCACTTTCGCTAATGCTGGCCATACGGGATTCTACTAAGGCGCGGCTTAAGTAACTGCCACCGCCCGACTTAGGCACGCAGCCATATTCTTCCAGGGCATCCTCTTCAGTGGCCGTGCCTTTGAGCAGGCCCGCCTTCCACTCGTCCTCTGCTTGCTGGCTCCACTCAATTCCTCGCACCTGGCAGATACGCTGGTATAAGCCCTCGGCACAGGCGTCATCTAAGGTGATGCGATGGATCGAGTAGTCCTTTTTGCCCGCTCGGGAATCATTAATCAGCTCGTTGAATAGGTTATCGATGCCGTTATGGGTAGATATGAGGCGCACCTTTGCGCCCCACATGGTCAGTGCCAAGGCCGCCTTGAGCACTTCGGCTAAGCGATCATGGAACGCTGCCTCATCGATGGTGACATTCCCTTGCATACCCCGCAGATTGGACGGGTTTGATGAAAGCGCCTGGATCTTAAAGCCAGAGGCAAAGTAAATGGCGAAGGTAAGGATCTCTTTACCGTCTTGGCCATCATCGACAAACACCTCTTCCTGGATGTCGCCTGCGGCCTTGTCGAATACCTTAGCCCACATGGCTGCAGCGTCGATAAACTCACGCGCCATCTCCTTGTTGCTGCCCACATAGAAGTGATTGGTACCACCCTGACCACGGGCGGTACTAGCAGTTAACGAAGCATCGGCAGCTTCGGCCCAGGTTAAGCCAGTACGGCGTGACTTTTCGGCGATCTTTAGCGGTGACTCATCGGCTATCCAGCGCTTCTGGTACCCAAGCAGCACTTCTTTAGGATCAAACTGGCGTAGACAACTTGCCTCATATTCAGGATCAAAACCGCTACCTGAACCCAGGGCAAGCGCAACGCCAAGTACTGCCGATTTAACCGTGGTCTTAATAGACATCAAGCTATCCCCAAGATCTCATTTTTAAGCTGAGCCACAGTTGCTTTGGTTAAACCTGCAGACTTGGCTACCTTCTCTGCCGCATTCGCCGCCTCTTCGGCAAACAGTTTGCGGATCTCTTTCTCGCGCTTATGGCTGGCCATGGCCGCACTCTCCAGACGCTGCACCGCTAACATGGCGTCTTTAATCATGCCAACGTCTGCCGCTTCACCATCCTCGTTTAACAGGGCTTTAAACAGCTGTGAACGGGCCATCTCTAATATCAGCTTGGTCACTTCGCCGGTGGGCTTGTCGCCCAGCTCTGCCGTCCACACCTGGGTGATCTCTCGCATCTCGCGCAGGCTCTTGCCCACGGCTTCCATCTTGGTGGCGTAACGGTTGATCCCCGCACGGGACAGCTGCTGCGCTTCGGGTAGCCCAGCAGCTTTAATAAGCGCATTGACCTCTTCTAGCAGTTCGGCCTGAGTGATAGAGCCATCACGCAGACCGCTATCTAAACGCTTGCGAATATCATCTGGCAGTAGATCGACCTTAGAGCGACGGCCACGGGTGGGGGTGTCTGGTTTACTTGTCATGGCTCCCCCTTGCAGAACTCTGCTCAAGTTGCCTACTTAGAACATTTTGCGCCTTGGCAATTGCCTTTCTCAGCTCCCTTTCAGCTTGCGCGGTCTTGGGGTCTTGGCGGAAGTACACCTTGGTGAAGTCGCCATCTTTGAAAGGCATACCCTCCTTGAGTGCCGACGGCTTTATAACTTTCTGCTCCATATCCCCCACAACCAAAGCTACGGCCACATGGTAGATGGCAGTTTTCTGTGCGGCGGTTAACGGTTTAACGGCCATAGCTACTCCCCAGCCCGAGGGCGCTTGATGCCTGGAACCACGGCGCGGCCTGTTGCCACATCTTCGCCGCGACTGGTCAGCACCGCCTTTTGCGTAGCGCCCAGCTTTTCAAGGCGAATCAGCCCTTGCTCTTGCAACCAGGCTAACTGAGTGCGCAGGCCATCACGGCTGATATCCAGGCCGTATGCAATCAGCCCATCTTGCAAGATGGACTCATTTAAATCGAAGCCTGGCACCTCTGCCAGCAGGCGCAGAATCACCAGCCGCTGGTGCTCTTTCATGATGTCTTGTAATGCCATTAGTCGTTCCTTAATTCGTTTTCCAGTAGCAGATCCGTTTTGCGCTCAAGGCGACTGATACCCTCTTGCGTGGCGTTAATGGTCTCAGCTAGGCCGCTTAGGGTTTTATCTAGGCGGTGTACTTCTTCCTTGGTGGGCAGATGCTTCATATCGGCTTTCACCTGGGTCATCTGCTGATCTAAATGACCCACCCGCTCATGCAGTTGGTTGTGTTCTTTGCGTGGGGTAAAGCGCATGTGGAACCAGGCGAACAAGCCGACAAACGCCAGATAGGCCAGCGCTGACAGCCATTTAAAGTTGGCGTTGATAAACTCGAATGCATTAGCCATGGCGGCCTCCGTTTCGCTCCTTGATGCTTTGGCAGCTAGCGCAGCGCACCGCATTAGGCAATACTTCTAGGCGTTGTGTTGAAATGTCGCAGCCACAGCTTAAGCAATAACGCACGCCATCAATCTCGTCGGGTACCTCTGTCACTTCCTGACGTGCTTTAGCAATCGCGTCATCACGAAAGCGCTGCTCTAAATCACTGGCACGGTCGAACATATCGCTCACTTAGCGGCTCCTTGCTTAAATTGATTCATCATCTGGTTTTTATCCTGGCTACCTTTAGATGAGCCAAACCAGAAGTTGAGGATCTGTGGGATCGCGGCGGTCAGCACCCCGATAACGGTACCTAGCATGCCAAACAGAAGCGGGTTAATTTGCTCACCTTCTGCAAAATTAACCGCGTAGTAAGCCAGTAAGCCTGTGATCACAAAGTACCCAATAACAAACAGCCCTGAGAGAATGATTTGCGGCCAACTATTTTGTTTAAACAGATCTCTGGCATTGGCTCTATCTTGATATTCAAGATCTTGCTCTTTGATATCTAACTCTTTGAGCTGCACCTTAAGATTTGCATCGACCTGACGCAGCGCAATCAGCTGCTCTGGTGTGGCATTCTTAATCTGCTTGGCCAGTTCCTCTGGCTCGGTTTCATCGCTACCCAGTGCCAGCTGAACAGCAGAGATCGCCAAGGCCGCATAGGGGCCGCCAATGATCTTGCCCGCCAGCGGCGCGATAGCACCGATGGTCTTACCTAGATCGAAATCATCAAACCAACTCATGATTGTCTTCCTCTCTCTAATTGCGCTGACTGTCGCTGCTTGGCGCGAAGAATGTGCATCTCGGTAACGGCCTGCCAGCCGATGTTAAAGTAGTATTGTCTGGTTGAATGGCGGCTATAGAGCCTTGGCTGCTCGGGCACCTCCCCCGCCAGCTCGGCTTTTAAACGGTCGTTAAAGCCATCCTTGGCACACTGGCGGTAAACACGATTACGAATGCGCTTAGGCTGAATTGGAGCAATGGGCGAGTTATTAACCGCACTGCGCACCTGGCTATGATTGATAAACGCCACTACCAACGCCCCTGAGCGAGTACGTCAGCATGTCGTTGAGCACGCTGAGGCGTCTGAGTTGCCCAGCGACTATCGAGTGCATGTAACCAGGCATCTTCCCAACGACCATCGGCCAAGGCGATTAATGTATTGGAAAATCGAGCCAGGCCATCGAGTCCCATCTGATAGGCCATGCTGATGAGTACGGTTTGGCGGGCTAAATTACAGTTGCCAAAGGCAGCTGCTATTTTGGGATGGGTCGCGACCTGACCAATGAGCAGCGCCACATTAAACGCCAGCCATTTGTGAGCCACAGATTTAGGCAGACTAAATTGGTATAGCGTCAAGTCGGCATTCTTTGGCCCAATTCGCTGGCCATACCCCACAGTGGGAAAGCCTTCACTACACAGGTATGGTCTTGCTTTATAGCTTTCTTCGTCGATCAGCAGATTAATCACGGCATCGACTAAACCAGGGTGAACTAGGCTTTCGCCAGCCTCTTGCGTGTGTAAATCATCGTAATGAGACATAAAAAAACCGAGACAGTGAACGTAATGTCATTGTCTCGGCTTATGGGGTTGGGTCGGATTGGAAAGGTTTCGGGATTAAAACGGGGTTATAGCTGGATGTTTCTAACGTCGAGATCCCCGACCAAATCTGTGTTATTCATCTCGATAATGGCTGACATACCGTGGCCAGCGTTGACCACCTTTAGCCACTGATAACTTTCATCGATAAAGGCCAGCTGCCTCTTGGCCCTGCCCATAATCACAACACTGTCAAAGCGGGGCACCTTAAAGGCGAACTCCCCCTCCTTGCTGGTTGTTAGCGTCTCTATTGCTGGTATATCGATGCCGTTTAATAACGTCTTGGTTTCGCATGCCACAATGCGCTCATAGGACTCTTTGGCATTGTCTTTGTCTGGGCCGTTAAGGAGATAGGCCCGTTCAACTTCGGCTTTGTCTGGCAGGGCCACACAATGCTCGTTAACATAATTTTGCTTCTCATACAGCGCAGCACGGAAGGCTTTCAATGGGTAGACTTTCAGCTCAGTCATCGGCATAGGAACAACCGCCGATGAGTTGGTGACAACATAAAGAGAGCCTTTAACAGTCACAGGAACAAACGCATAGACCAATAGTAAAATAAACAGGGCCGCAAGGATCTTTTTCATATCACTTCCTTTTAATGATGAAGCTCGCGCACCTATCATACAGCTAATTACTCAAACTCAAAACAGACCGCGCTGCCGACGCGCTAGAAAGGCGCGGCGCTGTTCCTCCACTATCTGGCTGATCCGCCGTTCGCTCAGGCCATGAATGCGGCTCAGCGCTTCTAGGTTATTGCCTTTAAAGTCTCGCCAGATGCGAATATCTCTAAGGGCCACCTTAAGACGTTCGCCACTGGGGATGTAGATGTCACGCCCGCCCAGGTAGCTGCCGATAGCGGTGGCCAGCAGCTCGGCCAGCACGTCGGCATCGTCCACCTTGCGATTGACCAGGGCGGTGCGTATCACCTCGCACAATGACTGCAGATTAGCGGGCCAACGACGCAGGTATTCGGCGCGCTCATCGTCATCCAGGCTCGCCAGTGTGGCCAGCGCCTGCTCAAGTTCTGCAGCGTTATCACCTAGCAGCTCCAGCTGATCGCCGCTAGCGGTTAAGGATTGGGTTATGGATTGATTGCTCATTGCTTGTCCTTTCGAAAACCATCCAAAAATTTCTGGTGTCTTGCCTGACTTTCGGCCAGCGACTCTGGTCGGCTATAACTCTTAATCTCCAGCGACGGCTTGGCTTTGCCTTGCACTGGTTGAGGGGCCACGATAACCGCGCCATCAGAGATACCTTGCAGCACCTTCTTGAGATAGTTGTGGTTGGTCAGGCTGCGGCGCTGACCTGTCTGGCGCGCCTCTCGCAGCTTTTGCACCGTATCTTCCAGCGCCGCCCGTAACCAATCACGGTTAGAGGTCAAGGCTAACGCCTCTGTGGCTAACTTGAGCGCCCGCTTCCAGCTTAGGTCTGACTTCTCAGGCCGAAACAGCCCCATGTAACTGACCAGCGCTCTGGCTAAACCACCATCGAGAGGGGTAAGCAGTGCCAGCAGTTCGCGGGCGGCTTCATCTTGTACTAGTGCATCTAGGTGCAGTGTGCTGTGGCAAACATGGCAACGGCCTAACTTCATTGATTAACACCCTCACCTTGTCTCTGCGCCCGCGTTTCATACTGTTCGACGATTGCATCATAGCCTGCTGGGCCTGTGCCCTTGTCGTTGGTGAACACCCGTTCACCACGGCTGATGATGCGTTCGATCAACACACGCTTATGCCAGTTCTTGAGGCTTTCCAGCACCCGCTCAGCTTGGTGTTCTGTTAACCAGGCAGCAGTATCGACTCCCGTGCCCCAATCTTGAATGCTGGCCTTGTGGGTCATGCGTCGCACATAGGCATCGAGCGCCGACTCGCTGTTATCCTGTATCACCATGTGCAGACCCATGGTGATCCAGATGGCGCGCATCTTGTCGATTTGTGCCACCTTGGCACTGCCAGCTGCCGGGCTTAAACGGCGTTTAGCCGACTTTTTGCCTTTTGCCGAACGCGAGTTTAAACGGGGTTTAAACCCCTTTTGCTTGAAGGCTTCTAGCGCCTGTTCCAGCTCACCTAAGGTCATCGCTCTTAACGAGTCTTTACCCGTCGCAGCTTTCAGCATGGGCCGATAAACATCATCATCTAGGCCCAGCTGCTGCTTGGCGATATTGATCAAGGTGATCAGTCTGGACTTGTGACTTTTCACATTGGCCGGTGTGTTAGTTTGCATTGCTACTCCCTCCCTTACTCTGCTGCCAGTTCGGGCAGTTTTTATTAAGCCAGTCTGTGGCCAGCTCCTTTCTGTGTTCTTGGCTAGTGCGTGGTGACGCTACCCACAACATCACATACACCAGCAGCTCCTCCTGGTGGCTTAGGCGCTTACGTCTTGGCTTTGGCTTAGGCTTAGGCTTAGGTTTAGATTTAGTTTTCATCGACCTGCTTACCTGCATCCTGGGTGATCACCAGCTGTACTTGAGTGTGTTCATAAACACCGTCAACAAATGACCCAAGCCAGATCGCATCATGGTCAATGGCAACTCGATTACCCTCTTCAAAGTCGCGCTGAAACTCCTGTAATCCCCCGAGCATTAAAGCTGCAAAGGTCGGCGACTCCTTGGCGATTTGCACCAGTAGTTCGTTATCGTATTGGCTGTCACTTAATTGCATTGCGTCCTCCTTGGCTGCTCATCAGTACCCGATCACCACATCGGGCAGACCAGCCCCAGCCCAAGCTGGGGTGGTTTCGCTTATATGGCCAACATGGTTAACGAAGGCACCTCCTTGTCCATGTTTCTCAAGGCCGTTCTGCAGGCATAGATAGCCACCTTTCGGCGCTCAGGAGTGAGGGTTTCGGTTAACTCTCGTAAGCTCACCAGCACCTCGGCGCCGACGGTAAGGCAATGCAATGGGGTACTGGCCGCCATCTCTGACATGGCTTCACGCATTTGGTGTAACTTCATGGTGAGCAACTCGCTGACCAGCAGCTTCACATGCACTCTATCCACCCCTTCAGGGCTTTGATTAAGCATCCGTTGAATAGTCATTAGGCCACCTCTCCTAGCTGCTGCGAGGCCATAGCGTTGGCATTAGCGCGAATGGCCAAACGCTCGGTTAACTCGGCTCTGTGCTCAGCCCAAAGCTGATTGCCCCTAAGCGACGCCTTGGGGGCCGCTTTACGCCAGTAATTCGTCGCGGCGCTATATGCTTTGCTGCGTTCAAGCTGGGCGGCTTCCTCTGCAAATGCTTGGTAAATTTCGTTCTCTTTCATCTTGGCTTTCCTCTTCCTTGGTGAATCAATTAAAGGCTGCTGATGTCCAACGGCAGTTGTTGGTATTTGCCATTTGGCTGGCGTTCGTACAGGCGCAGATATTGGCTAGTACCTGTAATTTGGATGGCATCGGCGATAGCCTCCATGGCGTTTTTCCAATCGTCGTCATCGATGTCGAGTTGACGCAGAGACAGCACCTGGTTGACATCGATGCGGCCCTGCTGATTAACGCGAAACGCATGTTCAACCAGCGCTTTAACACGAGAGTCACCGCCCTCGCTCCAGCGGATGATGCACTGGTCGATCAACGTCTTGGCATGCTGTATCCGTTCATCAAAAACCCGATGCTCGCCCATGGCTCTCACCAGCTGATAGCGGCCGTTAAAAGAGGTCAGCGTGACATTGCCCTTCTTCCCACCGACTGGTACGCCATATTCACCGGCAGAGAGATCAACAAAGGCTGCGATTTTGTCCATGGCTTCCAGCTTGAACTCAACCATCGACTGCCTGAGCGTCTTGGCTTTTTCGATAACTTGCATGACGGTTTCATCACGCAGTTTATCCAGGGGCTTAATTCGCTCCTCTGGCACCAAATCACCTCTGGCGTTCTCTCGATAACCGGCTGGGATTGTTCTCATATCCATCTTGTTTACTCCTCGTTCCAGCGCACTGTGGCGCCATGAAATCGCACCGCACAGCTACGTCTGCGAATGCCCCTAATGTTTTCAATAATGTCGACCGCCATGGCCTTAAACTCTTTGGTGGGACGATCAATGTGGAATACTCCACCTTTCCTGCTCAGCACCTTCATGCCTCGCAGGCGTAGCGCTGATCGAACATCAAACTTGTTCACATTTCTTTTCATCATTCACGTTCCTTCATCACGCGGTTGTACTTGATCCCTAAGTGCTTTAGCTCTGTTTTGAGTAAGGCGATCAACTCGCACTTATCATCCCCAGCCTGAATGGTTAGGCGGCGGATTGTGCCGTCGGCGTCATACTCGTTTCGGCGCCCTGCTATTCCTTGAACCTTGAAGTCCTGAACCTGATCTAACGACGAATGTTCACAACCACTGCGACAGGCTCGATACAGCTTTATGCGCAGCGGATTGCCCGTGGTTCGCGTGTTGCTTTGGTTGGCCAAGCATTCGTTTAGTCGGATCTCGCCTAACACGGGGCACATAACCGTTCTGTTAAGGTATGCCCCCTCGACTAGGCGTTGAATCCGCCCTAAGTCGCCTGGATATCGTCCATTGATCACCTGGCTAACCACGGTGCGAGAAACCCCAAGTGTTTCCGCAACCACCCGCTGCCCATGCAGCTCGGCCTGTTCGGCCATTACTTCAAGCCACTTCATGTATGCCCTCCTTTTTCAAGTTGGCATCGTGAATCCCTTCCCCCTGCCTTTTCGGTGCTATTGGGCCAGTGTCTTTAACCAGTCGATAGGTGGCGACCTTGCCCTCTCGCTCCTTATTTGGCAGGTGCTTGGGGGTGCGTATCAGTTTCACGTAGCCATGCTCCTGCAGCAGAGAGCAGTAAGTCCTGGCGGTACTCATGCTGACTTCAGCAGTCGCGACTAAATCTGGATAGGTAAAGGTTCGTAGCATCCGCATTGACTGCCACACACACTGTTGACCCGTACCGTTGCGGTGCTTAGGTCTGGTGCTTTCCCCTCTACCTCGATACACAACCCCCGATACCGCCTTGTAGCGTTTCGGTGTAAACCCGCCCTTAAATCGTTCACCTGTGCGGTAGGCCGTGGCCTTTATCATTCCCCGCTTTTTCAGGTTCTGAATGATTGTTGAGCATCCCTTCAATGGCAGCCCCAGCTCTGCTGCCAATTCGTCTCTGGTAAAGCTGGGTTGGCGCTGAATCCACATCCAAGCGCGTTTCGTTGCGTCAGTCATAACAATCCCTAAAAAGTCCCTTATCCCTTTGTGTTTAGCTCTAACGGCAGGGGATCAGGCTTATCTGCGGAACTCAAGGAACAGAGGCTGTTCACCCCAAGCATCCAAATCTACGAAGTCCAAATCGTTCGCTAGTGCGCTTCGCTCGATCTTCTCTAGCGCGGTGAGGATACGGCGCACCTCACCACCGCTACGCTTACGGATATGCTCAAGTAAGTCCTCTGCGACTTGAACACGGTCATCAAGCAGCTGGCTGGCAAACTCGTGCACATCCTCTAGATCCGCTGGCTGAAACTCGACCCACTCACTCACCCTGTTAAACAGCTGCTTACGATGGCTGATTCTGCGGGCGATCTCTTCCATGCCCACCAGGATGACTGGCAGCTCGGTGGCATCGTAAAGGTCGCGGATCGTTTCCATGATTCGAGACTGGCCGACGATGTGATCTGCTTCGTCGATAAACAACGGCAGCTGGCGTTCGTTCATGCGATTAACTATGAAGTCCACACTCTTTCGCAGGGGGTAGAGCATGTCGGCCCCAAGTTCTTCCATGATCCGAGCTATGAATGAGCTGGGGGTATCGGTGGCGTAGCAGCGCACATAGGATGCGTTTCTTGCGCCGAGTTGGTTGATGAGCCAACACATGGTGGTTGTCTTACCGAACCCTGACGGGCCGTGAACCAGTCCAATACCTGGCGTGATACTGGAGCGGCCTTGCAAGTTCTCCATCAGCTCTAGGCAAGACAACACGTTTTTAACCTCGACTATCTTATGTTTCATCGTTAAACTCCTTTTGATTGTTGTCGGCGCTATGCGCCATCAGTCAGCCGCCAAGGTCAGTTGGCGGCTTTTTTTGCTTCACTTTTCAATTGATCTAGTCGGCGTGATATCAGGCGATATTTACGACGATAATCAGCCAGCCATTGCTGCTCTCTTTCGCTTAGCTGACGTTCAATAGATGCCAGCGTTAACTCCTCGGCCTTTTCATGCTCAGTTCGCATCGCAGACGCATGGCTCTGATTAACCTTATGCGCCGCAGCCCCCACAGTGCTGGCGACTTGGCTGATGCGATTTAGATGGGCGTCACCGGCATCGGTTGATGCAGATGAGAGACTCAAGGCCGTTAGCGCAGCGTTATCTGTAGCCTCTTTCTTGGATACAAAACTGGTGAGACTACCGCGCTCTGCTGCCGCCTTGGCCAAGCCTTCTGCAGCCAAGGTGTCGATGTTGAACTTATCCTGTAACTCACGCGCAGCGCGGCGGAAACTGGATAGCACTTTCTTGTCATCTTTGCGGGCTTGACGAAATGCAGCAGGGTCGATATCGCGGCCAATTAGATCGAGGTTTACCGCCTCAACACATTGCTGCCAATCGTCCAGGGCATAGAGAGTTGCGCGACCAACATCTGCAGGATCAAGGAATACCCGCACACGCTTTCTATCCCATACACTCTCCTGCAGCTCTGGTGCTGTGTACTTAACGCTGCCTGCGCTCACGCTGCCGCGAATGACGGTAGCGTCACCGACATGATTAAGTAGCAAATCGAGTGAGTGAGGATTAGCGACAAACTGCGGCACGTAGCGGCATTGAGCGTAGACTTCAAATGGCGTCTTACCTTTTAACTCGCCTTTAAAGCCTTCGTGCGTCTGGTGCATGTAGTCGTAGTTGATCCAGTCATCGATCATCTTCTGCAGCTCTGCAGGCGTCATGGCCAGCTCTAATGCTTCGGCCTCGTTCGCGGCTTTGTTCTTGCCGCCAATGCGCTGAGCAAAGGCTTTAGCTGCTTCGATTTTTTGGCGATCACTGACGCTGTGGCCTATGTACGCTGGCAGCAGTTCAAATAGTGCCCGCGACAAGGTACCGAAAAAGCGTTCGATGAAAGGTTTTTCCCAACCAGAGAATGGGCGGGTGCGCTCTTGTCTGTAGTCGAGCAGATCAAAGATGCCGGTGACACGCTGGCTGACATAATCAGACCCGTTATCGGTGCGCGCCACGCCATCCTTTTCAAGCATGCCCCAGGTCATCATGCAGCGACGTAGCAGCAAGCAGATGCCTTCGCTGTTAGAGCTGGGGGTGATCATTACCATTGGGCGACGGGTGTAAACGTCAATAGCTGCGACTACCGCATAGCGGCGCAGTTTGCCGTTGGCGTTTAGCATCACATCTGTCGGCGTACTGTCGAACTCCCATACTTGATTGGGGCCGCTAAGCCATGGATACATGGTGCCGTATAACGGTCTGTGCGAGTTATTGTACGCATCAGGGTTAGTCAATGAGGTAAAAGCAGCGATGTTCTGCTCGTGCCAGCGGGTCATCCATCGGCGCACTGCGCCTATAGATGGGACTTCCCAGCCGAAATCAGGCGCTTTCTTTATCGCTTCGCTGCGCAGTTTTTTATACTGATCGATCAGATGCGGCTTGCCTGTAACCAAGGCGATAAGAAACTCTTGCAGCCCAGGCTGTTCATCTAACAGCAGAGGCTGAGCGCCGCCGCGAGTGTCGACAAGCCCCATTAGCCCTTTGTCTGAATAGGCTTTTCTCCAGCGATAAAGCGTTGGCACTTTGAGATCACGCTGCGCCGCCCAGGCATTAACTGCCTCGGTCTTGCGACCAGGCTTAGCAAACTGTTCGACGAAGCTATCAAGTTCGTCTAAAAGTGCTTTGCGATCTAAGGCGGTCTGCTGTTTGGCTTTGGGAAGCGTTAGAAACTGTTGCTGCAGCTCTGTCTTAAGGCCGATTTTACTCATGCTGTCCGCGTCCTATACAAGACGCGCAGCGGTGATTTCTCGGCTAGATTCTGACTTGGCAGCCAGCTGATGCAGGTGGGCCTGCGTTAGTGCTGGCAGACTGCTAATATGGTACTCAAACCCCTTACCTACAGCCTGTTTCTGACTCTTCCATGACTCAGCGTTTGCTTTATACCTAACGCCCTGTACTGTTGAAGGCATCCCAGGCAAATCCAAAAGCTGCTGAGGTGTGTACCAACTATTAATCATGATTGACCTCCAGTAAGTCGTAACCTATCGTTTTACTGAGTTCATCAATGATTCGTTTGGACAGCGTCCGCTTTGGTTTACGCTGTTCACAAGGGGCAAACGTCTGTATGCAGTCTTGAACTGTTCTCGGATTGAAGCCTTTAGAGACAGCCCACGAACGGCTCGTTAAGCCTTGCGCCCGCAGCGCTGCATGGATGTGATTGGCGTTCTCTATTTTCATGATGATTTTCCGTGTTAGTATAACTACTCGCGCATTGCGCAATTTGCCAAGTGCGCGATATAAGAACGATACGATCTAAAAAGACGCATTGCAACGTCTTTTTGTAACTTTCTTATCTCTTTTATTTGATCCGTTGATCGCAAAACAGCAAACGTCTTTTAATTCAAAGGCTTGCAAAACAAAGAAAGTGAATATGAAAAAAGAAAGCGCTCTTTCTTTTCCGTCCAAAGGGGTGGAAAGCTTTACGATACGTCTAAAAGAACTGATGGGTTATGAGAGCCTAAGATCACTTGCCTTATCTATAGACGCCTCTGAGGGTGGGTTAAGGAAGTGGTTTACTCAGGGAACCATGCCATCATTCGATAAAATGGTGCGTATAGCTCGACTATATAAGGTCAACTTGGAATGGCTTTGTACTGGCGAAGGGCCAAAGTTCCTAGGTGACCAAGATCTCGCCGAAGTAGCAGTCTGCCCTGGTGATGAGTTTGATGAAGAGTACGCTCTAGTGAACGGCTTCCATGCTCAGGTGAGCACGGGCCATGGCGCGGTCTGGGATGATGAGAAAGTCAAACGTAAGCTAGCATTTAGAACTAAGTGGCTACGCTATCGAGGATTGCAGCCTGAAAGCCTTAGAGTAGTATTTGCTAAAGGCGATTCGATGGAGCCAACGATCCACACCGGCGACTCCATACTGGTAGATGTCACCCAGACAACGCTAACTGACGGCAGCATCTTTGTCTTACGTCTTGGCGATGAGCTATACGCTAAGCGGCTGCAGAAGCATATAGACGGCAGCGTGACTATCATGAGCGATAACAAAGAGTACAAAGATCAAGTTGTCTCAGTTGAGGATCTGCCACTGCTAAAGATTGTGGGCAAAGTGGTGTGGATTGGTAAAGACGTTAAGTAATTCTCATATAGGTGGCACAGGGGTTTATCTTGGCCACCTTTTCTCATTTAGGCTCTTCAAAAAGAAACCTCGTTAAATTCGATTTAAACTCCTCTCAAACCCTCATTAAATCTAGAAATCTTCCGCCAAATTTTATTTGATCCCGTTTGATCCCGTTTTTCTCATATCACTAGACCCATTACAGAATAGTTTTTGAGTTGTTCTTAAAAAATAAAAAGCGCCCGAGGGCGCTTTTTGTGTAAGGAGCGAATATAAAAAGCTGGCCTACTGACGAATGCCTTCGACCACAAGATCTAGGGTCACATGACTCGAAGCCGGGCCGAGATCCATTTTGATATCATAGTCCTTCAGCGCAAACTCGGTTTGCCCCACGAAACCTGCGCGATAGCCACCCCAAGGGTCTTGCCCCTCACCGATAAATTTAGCATCGATTGCAACAGGCTTAGTCACGCCGTTGAGTGTCAGGTTGCCCTCGAGTACAAACTTGCCGTTACCCAGTTCTTTGACTGAGGTCGATGTAAAGCTTGCCTCTGGATGCTTAGCGACATTCAGGAAGTCAGCGCTTCTCAAGTGCTTGTCACGTTCTGCGTGGTTAGAATCCAGGCTCGCGGTATTTATCGTTACATTCACCTTGGCATCATTAATACGCTTGCTGTCGAAGCTAAAGTCTCCGGCGAACTCATTAAAGCGCCCCACCACGAAGCTGTAACCTAAGTGGCTAACCTTAAACTGTATTGACGCATGGGCGCCCTGGGTATCTATCAGATAATCGGCGGCATTTGCCCCCATAGGCAGCATGAGGGAAGCCGATATCAAGGCTGTGGCTAACGTTTTTTTCATTGTATCTCCTTAATGTTTAACATTCGTTTTAATGTGGCATCTCTGTCTAGAAGGTGGTGTTTAATCGCGCCTAAGGCGTGCAGAACCACCAACGCGATAAATCCATAGGCCAAATACTTGTGTATCCAGCCGGCGATGTCGGCCTGCTCCTCAAACAGCAGCCCTATACTCGGCAGCTCGATAAGAGAAAAGACGACTATGGGTCTGCCGTCGGCTGTGGAGATCAGGTAGCCCGAGACCAACATGCCGAGCAACATCAGATAAAGCAGGCGGTGCATCAGGCCGGCGGCCAACTTCTCCCACCTTTTATGCTCTGGCAGAGCCTTGGGGGCAGGATTTAACCAGCGCCACAGAAGACGGCACAGGGTCACCACCATGAGTAAGACGCCTATACTCTTATGGATATCCGGCGCTCGCTTATACCAGGGGCTGTAATAGGTCAGCTCGACCATCCACACAC
This sequence comes from Shewanella sp. Isolate7, assembly GCF_022398425.1. Taxonomy (NCBI): domain Bacteria; kingdom Pseudomonadati; phylum Pseudomonadota; class Gammaproteobacteria; order Alteromonadales; family Shewanellaceae; genus Shewanella; species Shewanella sp. Isolate7. Next base: position 31,592 of record NZ_JAKEVJ010000044.1, read on the forward strand.
CTAAGGCGAAAAGCCCTAATACGGCTAACGCCGATAGCCAGTGCAGGCCTATGCTCACCACGCCGTAGCGGCTCTGGGTATTTTTAAACACGATTCATCCTCATTTATGACTTGGTGCCATGTTAGTTTCGATTTAGATCCATGAATATCGCGTAATTTCGCCAAAAAACATCTAAATTTTAGAAAGGATATAGAAAGACAAGCAAGTTGAGCGATCTGAAGCGGTAGAATGCCGCCTGAACGACAAACCAATAGCCAAAACCCAGATTTTAGGGGTGAACATCTATCTAAAAATCGGCATAAATGCCAAAAAGCCAGCACTTTGCACATTAACTAGCCATGTAGTTAAATTTCTCCAAAAAAGCGCTTGCAGGATAAATATCAGCGCTATATTATACGCGCACTCCAAACGGCAAGGGTCACAGAGACCTAGTTTGTAGTAGTTAACTAGACACTTAGTTTAGTTGCCCGAATAGCTCAGTCGGTAGAGCAGAGGATTGAAAATCCTCGTGTCCCTGGTTCGATTCCGGGTTCGGGCACCACAATTTAGCCGGCATAGCTCAGTTGGTAGAGCAACTGACTTGTAATCAGTAGGTCCCGAGTTCGACTCTTGGTGCCGGCACCATATAAAACAGCCTCGACAATGTCGGGGCTTTTTTATATCTGCATGATTTCACTCTTTACTTCAATTCTTTATATTCAGCTCTCTCCTCTTGCATTTAGCCGCCCTCCTCTAGCCAACGATTATCCAGCCTTCCCTGTTAACATCTTCATGGCATATGCTAGAAAGCAAAAAAGGAGCACTAGGCTCCTTTTTGATTTGATGAAATAACTAATACCAATCGTAATAAATAATTGATCATTCTAGCTTGTTAAAACGCTCGATCACTGTATTAGTATTTTTAATTGTAGAATAACTACTTATCTAAAAATCCTGCTTTGTTCTCAAGCGTTTTTCCTGCGCTATTTCTAATCACATACTTATTGTGATTGGTATAAGGCTACTTCCAGCTACGCATCTTATAACCTTTTACCGCGTAGAAGAGGATAAATAGGTAGCAAGGCAACATCACCATATAGCCGCCCTGCTGACCGAGCGAGGTAGCAGAGCTGGTTAATCCCCAAAACAGCGGTCCGAAGGCCCCGCCTGCTATGCCCATCACCAAGAGCGCCGAACCTGTGCTGGTCAGTTTGCCCATACCCGATAGCGCCAGCGGCCATACCGCGGGCCAAACGATGGCGTTGGCCAAGCCTAAGAAGGCGATCATCAATAGGGTGTCCGGTAGCATGGCACCACCGAATGGAACCAGTAAGGCATTGGCAATCGCATAGGACTCGTTGTCACCAAATAAGATCCCCAGCGTCAGTAACAAGCCCAATATCGCCGAAATCATCAAGGCCTTAGGCTGAGAGATGATACGTGGAATGGTCAGGATACCGAGCGAGTAGCCGATGACCATGCAGATCATGGTATAGGAGGTCATCACGCCATAGTTCTCGACCCCAAGAGAGAGGGCGAAGGTACCTATGGTATCGCCGGCAATCACTTCCACCGCCACATAGAAAAACAGTGCGACCACGCCCAATGCCAGATTGGGGTGAGACAGCGCCTCTCTGGTATGCCCCTTAGAGCCTTCTGCCTGATCGTCTTCAGTTTCAAGTTCGGGCAATGGCGACTTCTTCACCAGCAAGGCAAGCACGCCGATAAAGACTGCCATGCCAAGATAAGGGAATACCAGACCGTTAGCCATTTCGTCGATCTGCGCCTGAGTCAGCTCCATGCCGACTCTGTCCTTAAAGCTATCCAAAATAAGGGCGGTAAACACCAAAGGTGCGATAACACCCGCGCCCTTGTTCAGAATCCCCATGACACTCACACGAGCCGCCGCCGACTCCTCGGGACCGATTCTCACTACATAGGGGTTCACCGCCGTCTGCAGTAGGGTCTGCCCCGTGCCCATCACCAGCTGGGCAAATAGAAACAGCGCAAATATCTGTGTCTTGGCCGCAGGAATAAATAGCAGGCCGGCAATCATCATGATCCCCATGCCCATCGCCATCCCTGTCTTATAGCCCACCTTACGGATCACCCAGGCCGAGGGTAATGCGGTAAAGGTCACGGCGATATAGAAAGAGAAGAGAATAAGGGAGGCTTGAAGTGGGGTAAGTTGCAGGATCTGCTTGAGGTAGGGCATCAAGGACCCGTTTAGCCAGGTCGCAAAACCCAGAATAAAGAAGAGACCGGCAACGATCGCCATAGGGATCACGCTGCTGCGCTTACTTTCACTATTTAATGTCATTTCCATAAGCCTGTTTTCTTATAGTAATTAATCTTTGGATATCAGCATTGTGATATCGGCTTGGTACATTTACAGCTTCGGCGACAAGTAAAGCCATGGCGAATAAGGCGCCAGGTTGCTCCCTTGTTTCACCGATGTTAAAACATAAAACCCAAAAAGACAACGCTGTCATTTTGGCTTTTTAGCCTTATATAGCCTAACTCGGCGTTTTCCTTGTTAAATTATCTAGGGCCTGTTTATCTTTCGCGTTCATTTTTGCAGCATTCTGTATCGCTTTTATACAAGGCAGAGCGATTGTAATGTGGTGTGCTACATCAATGAGCGATAACTGTAGTGGCATAGTGAATTTGGCCACCTGAATAGACGAAGTGATAGACTCACTTCCAGAGAAAAGGTGGTAGAAATGAAGAACACAAGACCGACATTCAGTGCAGAGTTCAAATTAGAAGCTGCGCAGCTGGTAACGAAACAGGGATACAGCATAACTGAGGCTGCAAGCGCGATGGGCGTCAGTAATTCAGCCATGCGTAAATGRGTAAACCAGCTTCGACAGGAGCAGCAAGGCRTATCCCCCAAAGGCGCACCGCTCACCCCCGAACAACAGCGGATCCGCGAGCTGGAGAAGAAAATCCGCCGCATTGAAGAAGAGAACACCATTTTAAAAAAGGCTACGGCTCTCTTGATGTCAGACTCACTGAACAGTTCTCGTTAGTCGAGAAACTCAGGAAGAGCCATAGCGTAAAGCGGATTTGTTCAGTATTTAGTATTCACCGCAGCAGTTACA
>NZ_JAKEVJ010000045.1:0-33416 GCF_022398425.1 Shewanella sp. Isolate7
ATCAAATCCGTGGGCTATTGGGTGAATACGGTATTGTTATTCCTAAGGGCCGCGATCCGCTCAATCTTGCTCTACCTGAGCTACTAGAAGATGCCAATAACTCGTTAACCACCACCGCCCGTAGGTATATCAGAGAGTTACTCGATGAGTTATATGCCATCAATACTTCGATTTAATCACTGGAAAAAGAGATTCGACTACAGGCAAGAAATCATGAAGATACCAAGCGACTAACCGCTATACGAGGTGTCGCTGAAATTATTGCTACGGCGGCGGTATCGTTCGCTGGTGATGGTTCTGGGTATCAAAATGGTCGACATTTTTCGGCAAACTTGGGGCTGGTGCCAAAAGAGTTCTCAAGTGGTGGAAAACAGAAGCTGGGGGCAATTACCAAGCGGGGAAACAGCTATCTAAGGCGACAACTGATTCAAGGTGCTTGGTCTGTCATACGCTACGCCAATAATAACGACGACAGGTTATCTGTCTGGGCAAGAAAGGTCATCGAACGAAGAGGCAAACAAAAAGCTGCGGTAGCTGTGGCCAACAAGCTCGCCAGAATCATTTGGGCGATGCTGTATTACAAAACGGAGTACCGGCCTGGCTAAATAACAAAAACAATTACATACCCTAAAAACCGAACGCAATTAATGAAGTAACAGGTAATACCGGCCTTCGCAAATGCTGAGAGAGTACAAGGTGTTGTAACACCGAAGGGACGATAAGCAGCGAAGGCGCGGTTCTCATTAAGGCCAGAGCACGAAGATGCTCACAAACAGGTCGGATATACGTACGCAGTATTACTTTCTGTTACTCACAAAATGTTTGATCTATCCGAGGTGTCCATATATGACTCTCTGTAAAATAAAGAGGCGGCGTGTAGCAGATGTATCTGCACATGAGCCTGCCGCAGGTGATAGGTTGCCATGAAGGTGCGACCTTCAAAGAGGTTTACAAGTACCAAAGTTCTTTGCCGTTAAATTTACACATGTTATTGGGTTACTCGAAATGGGTCGATAATCCTCACCTAGGAAAGGCAACATCTCCATGAACCCCACCCCAAAATCAAAACTCGATAAAAACTGAGTTTCCGTTTTTTTGATCTAGCTCAATTTTTGTGAGCCTACTAACAAATCCCCACCCATTGGTTTATTCCTGGGGGAGAGCCTGCGATACTCAGGCCATCGACTCGTATCCCTTGCCTTAAATTGTGCGGAGCTCAATGGACAAGACCCTCGAAAAAGCCCTGGGACGCTGGCTCAAGAGCCAGAAATCGGCCTGTGGCGCCTACCTGAATCTGACCGTGTTGTTTGGTGTGCTGACCGGCTTCGCCCTGGTGGCTCAGGCCTATCTGCTGGCGACCATGCTCCATGGCTTGATCATCGAAAATCTGCCGCGAGAGGCGTTTACCAGCGAGTTTATCGCCCTAGTGGCGGTGATCGTGCTGCGCGCACTGCTGGCCTATGGCCGTGAGCGGATCAGCTTCAGGGCGGGGATGTTGCTGCGCAGTCATATCCGCCAGAGTGTGCTGGATAAGCTGGTGGAGCTGGGACCTGTATTTATCAAGGGGCGTCCGGCGGGGAGCTGGGCCAGTATAGTGCTGGAACAGGTGGAAGACCTTCACGATTTCTACGCTAAATACCTGCCGCAGATGATGCTGGCAGGCTTTATCCCCCTGACGATATTGGCCGTGGTGTTTCCCATAAACTGGGCGGCGGGCATCATATTGCTGGGCACCGCGCCGCTGATTCCCCTGTTTATGATCCTGGTGGGTATGGGCGCCGCCGATGCCAACCGTAAGAACTTCGGCGCCCTGTCACGCCTGAGCGGTCACTTCATGGACAGGCTACGAGGCATGAGCACCCTGCGGCTGTTTAACGTGGGTGAGCGGGAACAAAGCGCGATCGAGACTGCCTCAGAGGAGTTTCGCAGCGGCACCATGGCGGTGCTGCGCATGGCGTTTTTAAGCTCGGCGGTGCTTGAGTTCTTCGCCGCCGTCTCCATCGCCGTGCTGGCGGTCTATTTCGGATTCAGCTTTCTCGATCACCTCGACTTCGGTCACTACGGCGCCGGCATGACGCTATTTATCGGCCTGTTTGTACTGATTTTGGCTCCTGAGTTTTATCAGCCACTGCGTGACATGGGCACTCACTATCATGCTAAGGCGCAGGCTATAGGCGCCGCCGAGGCTTTAATGGAGCTGCTTAATCATCAAGGGGGTGAGCCTATTGATGCGCCGCGAACGACCTTTACTAGCGAAATGCCCTTGAGTATTAAGCTGCAAGGAGCTGAGGTGTTAAGCCCGGACGGTCAGGTGTTACTGGGGCCGTTAACGGCCGAACTGACCAGCGGCGAGCAAGTTGCCATCGTCGGGCCGAGCGGTGCGGGCAAGACCAGCCTGCTCAACATGTTACTGGGCTTCCTTGATTATCGCGGCAGCGTGCAGGTCAATGGCCAGGAGTTAAACAGCCTGGAGCGGGGCAGCTATCGCGCTCATCTGGCCTGGCTTGGGCAGGAGCCGCAGCTGTTTCACGGCAGAATACGCGACAACGTCGCCATGGGTAAACCCTTGAGCGATAAGCAGATTTTTAGCCTGCTGGACAGGGCGCACATAGGCGAGTTTGTCAGGGCTCAGCCTCTGGGGCTGGCGCATCCCATCGGCGAGCAGAGTAGCGGTGTCTCCGTCGGTCAGGCTCAGCGCCTCTGCCTGGCGAGGGCCTTGGGGCAGTCGGCTAAATTGTTTGTGCTCGACGAGCCGACCGCCAGCCTGGACAGCCATAGCGAGACAGCCGTGATGCAGGCGCTGATGGATGCGCGTCAGGGGGCCACCAGTGTGCTGGTGACCCATCGTCTGGATGCCCTCGAGGACGTGGATAAGATCTGGGTGCTGGATGGCGGCAGACTGGTGCAGCAGGGGGATTATCGCACCCTGATGGCCGAGCCCGGACTGTTTCGCGACTTGTGTCATCGACGGGAGGAGGCGTAATGAAACATCTGCTGCCCTTTATCAAGCTGTTTAGACGCCAGTGGCTGATGATGCTGGTGGGGCTGGTGCTGAGCCTGACCACCCTGGCGGCGGGAATAGGCTTGCTGTCGCTGTCGGGCTGGTTCCTGTCAGCCACAGCGGTCGCCGGCCTGAGCGTGGTGACCGCCCAGGCCTTTAACTATTTCACCCCAGCCGGTGGGGTGCGTTTCCTCTCTATCGCCCGCACCGCCAGCCGTTATGGCGAGCGTTTGGCCACCCACGAGGCCACCTTCCGCCTGCTGACACAACTGCGCACCTGGGCCTGGGGCAAGCTGATGCCTTTGAGCGCCAAGGATCTGAGCCATCTGCGCGGCGGTGATCTGCTCAATCGTCTGGTGAGCGACATCGACACCCTGGACCATCTCTATCTGAGGCTACTGACGCCGCTGTTGGCCTCGCTGCTGATGATTGCCGCCCTGTATGGCTTCCTCGCTTGGTTCGATAGCGAGCTGGCGCTGACCCTGTGCGGAGTGCTCTTGAGCCTCTGGTTTGTGCTGCCCCTGGTGTTTTATCGCCTGGGACACAGACCGGGTATCGCCCAGCTGGAGAGCCGACGTCAGTATCGGGTGCTGCTGCTGGAATATCTGCAGGGGCAGGCGGAGCTGACCCTGTTTGGCACCGAGAAGGCCTTTAGGGCCGAGCTAGACAATGCCCAGGCACGGCTGTTTGCCAGTCAGGCCACCATGACGGCGGTGACCGCCCTGAGCCAGGCGCTATTGATTCTGAGCCATGGCCTGGCCTTGGTGCTGCTCTGTTACCTCGCCGCCGATGGAGTGGGCGATAGCGTGCCGCCCGGGCCGCTGCTGGCGCTGGTGGTGTTTATGACGCTGGCCTGTATCGAGATGCTGATGCCGTTGGCAGGCGCCTTTCAGCACCTGTCGGCCTGCGTGCAGGCGGCCGAGCGGGTGAGCGATATTACCGAGCGTCGCCCGAGCATCGCCTTTGGTGACGAGGGTCAGCTGGCGGTGAGTCGCGGCGAGCTGGTCATCACGGATGTGAGCTTTGGTTATCAGCCAGGTCAGAAGGTGCTCGATGGCCTGAGCCTGACGGTGAAGCCGGGCGAGAAGCTGGCGCTGCTGGGGCAGACGGGCTGCGGCAAGTCGAGCCTGCTGTCGCTCATCACCCGGGAGTGGACGCCCGATGCGGGGACTCTCTTGCTCGATGGCCGCCCAATCGAAGATTACAGCGAACAGGCGCTGCGCCAGGCCATGACGGTAGTGAGCCAGCGTATCTATCTGTTTGCCGGCACGTTGCGCGACAACCTGACCCTGGCGCAATTTGAGCAGGCGCCGTCCCAGGGGAGCCGCAGCGAACGCAAGGCATGGCGTGAGGCCAACGATGCCAAGCTTATCGCCGTGCTCGAGCGTGTCGGGCTGGGGGCTTTAACTCAGGGCGACAAGCCGCTGGATAACTGGATAGGCGAGGGGGGCAGGCAGCTCTCCGGCGGTGAGCGCCGCCGTATCGGCGTGGCCAGGGCGCTTCTGCGTGACGCGCCCCTACTGCTGCTGGACGAGCCCACCGAGGGGCTGGATCAACGCACAGAGCGGGAGATCATGACGTTGCTGTTGGACTTTGCCAGTGATAAGACCATGGTGATGATCAGCCACCGTCTGACGGCCATGGATAAGATGGACAGCATCCACCTGATGGAGGCGGGTAAGATCCGCACCAGTGGTACACACCAAAATCTGCTGGCCCAGGATGGCCACTATGCCAGCCTGAACCGGGTATTGAGCTAGTTGTTTCTTAGTCCTTAGTCATTAGTCCTTAGTTCTTTTAGCCCTTGTTACGGATAATAAAAAAGCCAGTGGAGATCCACTGGCTTTTTTTGTCGAACGCTCAGACTGACGAGATTATTCGTCGCTGTCACCCAGAGAGAGCAGGGTAGCGTTACCGCCGATGGCGGTGATGTTGTTGGTACGTGTCTTCTCGGTCACGAAACGGGTCAGGTAGTGTGGACCACCGGCCTTAGGACCCGTGCCCGACAGGCCCTGGCCGCCGAACGGCTGCACGCCAACCACGGCGCCGATCTGGTTACGGTTGATGTAGACGTTACCCACGTTTACCTTGTCGGCCACTTCTAGCGCGTGACCTTCGTTACGGCTGTGGATCCCCAGGGTCAGACCGAAACCGGTAGAGTTGATGTCGTCGATCACCTTAGGCAGATCGGCCGCCTTGTAGCGGATCACGTGCAGGATAGGACCGAAGTGTTCCTTCTCCAGTACCTTGATAGAGTCGATTTCTACCGCGGTCGGTGCCACGAAGTGACCATTTTCCGTGCCTGCCGGCAACTCCAGCTGGTTGATCAGACGACCCACCTGCTTGATGTGGTCGATGTGGGCGTTGAGGTTCGCCTTGGCGGTGGCGTCGATAACCGGGCCGACATCCGTCTTCACCGAACCTGGGTTGCCTATGGTCAGCTCGTCCATGGCGCCCTTCATCACGTCGATCACGCGATCGGCGATATCTTCCTGTAGGTAGAGCACGCGCAGCGCCGAGCAGCGTTGACCGGCACTGGTGAAAGAAGAAGAAACTACATCGTTAACCACCTGCTCAGGCTGTGAAGTCGAGTCCACCACCATGGCGTTTTGACCACCCGTCTCGGCGATCAGCGGGATGATGGCACCATCGCGCTGGGCCAGGGTCAGGTTGATGCGCTTAGCGGTCACGGTCGAGCCGGTAAAGCAGACGCCGCCGATACGCTCATCGGCCGTAATGGTCGCGCCAACAGTCGCACCCGTGCCAGGCAGGAACTGCAGGGCTTCCTTAGGAATACCGGCCTCATGGGCTAGCTGCACCGCGCGGTAACCCACGATAGAGGTCTGCTCGGCAGGCTTGGCAACGACAGTGTTACCCGCCGCCAGCGCCGCAGTGACCTGACCGAGGAAGATTGCCAGCGGGAAGTTCCATGGGCTGATACAGACGAATACGCCGCGGCCCTGCAGGAATAGTTCGTTCAGCTCACCCGTTGGGCCAGGTAGCAGTTCTGGCTTGCCCATCATCTTCTTGGCTTGCACCGCGTAGTAACGACAGAAGTCGACCGCCTCGCGCACCTCGTCGATGCCGTCTTGAATGCTCTTGCCCGCTTCACGGGTACAGAGGACGATAAGCTCCTCACGGTTCTCTTCCAGCAGATCCGCCAGCTTCTGCAGCGCGTTGGCACGCACTTCTACCGGAGTCGAGCACCAGCTGCCGAAGGCGTTATGGGCACTGGCCAAGGCCTGTTCGATCGCCTGGTTGTTGGCGAAGGCAACCTTGCCGACGATCTGTGTGGTGTCATATGGGCTCTTCACCTCAATGGTGTCACCGCTGAGGGTTTCGCCATCGACGATTGGGCCGGCAGACCACTGCTGGTCTTTAAACTTGTCCAGTGCGGCGAAGAAAGGCTCAGATTCTGAGATGATGTTCATGTTGATTCCCTTGGAGTTTTTACGCTCGGCGCCGAAGATGTCGATCGGCTGAACGATTTTATTGTTGGCTAGGGTTTTATAGCTTTGTAGGGTCGTCAATGGGTGGACAACCAAAGATTCGATCGGTGTCTTAGGGTCGACCAGCTTGTGCACGAACGAGGTGTTGGCGCCGTTTTCCAGCAGGCGACGCACCAGGTAAGGCAGCAGATCTTTATGGGCACCCACAGGGGCGTAGATACGAACCGTGCTGACGCCGCTCTCGGCCAGCAGGGTGTCGTACAGCTCTTCGCCCATGCCGTGCAGGCGCTGGAACTCATACAGGCGATCGTCTGCCATGTCAGTGATGGCGGCAACGGTCTGGGCGTTGTGGCTGGCAAACTGCGGGTAGATGGCGCCGCGGGTGGCGTCAGACAGCAGGTAGCGTGCACAGGCCAGGTAAGACACGTCTGTGCCCGCCTTGCGGGTAAATAGCGGGTAGCCGCCTTCGCCGGCGACCTGAGCCCATTTGAGCTCGCTGTCCCAGTAGGCACCCTTGACCAGACGCACTGGGATCTCATCGCCCTGATCTTTGGCCAGGCGGGTGATCCAGCACAGCACAGGCAGGGCACGCTTAGAGTAGGCCTGAACCACTATGCCTAGCAGGCCCCAGCCCTTGGCGGCGTCTGAGTTATACAGCTTCTGGAACAGCTTGAGTGACAGCTCGAGACGGTCAACCTCTTCGGCATCGATAGAGACGCCCACGTTGAGGCTACGGGCCTGAGAGACCAGCTTGACCAGGGTGTCATACAGCTCGGTCATGGTTCTGTCTTCGTTGGCCACCTCATAGCGAGGGTGCAGCGCAGACAGCTTGATAGAGATGGTCGGGCGTGGCGCCTCGCTCTCATCGTACTGCTGAGCGCCCAGTGCCGCGATGGCGTTGGAGTAATCCTGGTAGTATTTCTGCGCGTCTTTCATGGTCAGGGCCGCTTCGCCCAGCATGTCGTAGCTGTGGGTGTAGCCCAGCTTGCGCTTGTCGGTACTGTTCTTCAGCGCCTCTTGCACAGTGCGGCCAAGGACGAACTGCTTACCCATGATCTTCATCGCGGCTAGCATGGCCTGACGGATCACTGGCTCACCCAGGCGATTGACCAGACGGTTCAGCAGGCTGCTTGGCTTGCCATCGATATTCTTGTCCAGGGAGATGATCTTACCCGTGAGCATCAGGCCCCAGGTAGAGGCATTGACCAGGGTCGAGTCACTCTTGCTCAGGTGCTCGTCCCATTTGGCGCCGGAGAGCTTATCGTCGATCAGTGCGTCGGCGGTGGCGGCGTCAGGGATACGCAGCAGGGCTTCGGCCAGACACATGAGGATGATCCCCTCTTGGGTCTCCAGGCTGTACTGTTGCAGGAAGGCGTCGATACCGACCATGAGTCCCTTCTTGTCGTATTGACGCACCTTGTGTACCAGGTCATGGGCACGCTTGGTAATACGTTGAATCTCTTCGTCGCTCGAGGGAACAAGCTTAATCAGTTCAGAGAGGTATTGCTCTTCGTCGACAATATAGTTGTTGGTGATCGCTGTAAATAGCTCATCTAGGGTAGCTGAGTCGTAACGACCAGTCAGAACTTCACTTGCTTTGAACATAGTAATCACTTCCACCTGGACCTAAATAGGGACAGTTTTGGCTTGAACAAAAGGTAAGTTTTCAGGCGTTTAGTATTATTTTTGTATACAATCTGGCGCCTTTCGCGCGCCGATTATACATCCAAAATGTGATGAGGGACACTCTTGTGTGGGTGAATGTGACCTTTGTTTGATCTCGTCCGGCCAGAAGGCGCGCAACGCCACTGTTTATCGGGCCTGCGGGCCTGAGACCTTGGTCAATATAGTGGGAGCTTTATCGGCATTTCAGGCATAAAAAAGCCAGGGACTCGGCCCTGGCTCATGCTATTCGCTCGCGCTTGTGTTGCGGGAACTACCAGCGGTTCTTCTGGCGACGACGTGGACGCGGCAGATAGACCAGGATAACCCCGATAAGCACACCGATACCGGCGATCATGCCGCCCTGTTTCATCAGCTCGAAGCGCTCATCATTCTTCAGACGAGTCAGCTCGCGGGTGGCACTGTCGCGCTCGCTCGAGGCCTTGGCCAGGGACTCTTCGGCGTTGGCCAGCTGTGAGCGTAGCTGACGGATCAACTGAGCGCTGCTGTCGCTCTCGTTGGTGATGCTCTCAAGGTCTGCCTTTACCTTGGCGAGTTCGGCCTGAACTTCGGGTAGCTGTACGCGGAAGCTCTTGCCTGAGTCCAGCATCTTGCTGTCGACCCAGCCTTCGCGGCCCTTGTGGTCGACTACCTTGGCGTAGTCGTTTTGCATCTCACCCAGGTAGGTCACCGGCTGACCGGCTTCGACGCTGCCCAGAATACGGTATTGGGTGCCCGGACCCCCGTGAATGAAGGTGTAGACGTTATCTGAGATATAACGTGTCTGCTCTGCCGCCATCAGGGTCGATGACACTAGCATCATGGCGAGAATAGATAGGAGTCTTAACACTTTGAGTTCTCTTCAGCGAAATATTGGCACATGCTAGGGATTTAGCCACATATTTGCAAGTGCAACATGGGAAGTGTTACCAGGAATTAATCTTTGTAGTGGGTAAGTGTGGCAGACAAGTTGCACAGAAAAGATAAGCCCGAAAGGCATGGCTAAAAGCCGAGGTAAATGAAAACAAAAAAGGAAGCCTTGAGGCTTCCTTTTACTTTTCTTATCCATAGGGCTTAGCTTAGCTAAAGATACCCTTGATCATGAAGAAGAAGATGATCGACAGACCCGCGCCCGCAGGCAGTGTCACGACCCAAGAGACCACGATGTTGCGGACCACGCCTATGTTGATGGCGGCGATACCACGTGCCATACCCACACCTAACACGGCACCGACCAGTGTCTGAGTGGTCGAGATTGGCAGGCCAGTACCCGAGGCGATAACCACGGTAGAGGCGGCAGCCAGCTCGGCGGCAAAACCACGGCTCGGTGTCAGGTGAGTGATGTTCTTACCGATAGTCTGCATTACGCGCTTACCGAAGATAGCCAGACCCATGACGATACCGAAGGCACCCAGAGGTAGGATCCACCAAACCAGTTCTGCCTTGCTGGCGATCTCGCCACCGCTATTTACCACAGAGACCACTGCGGCTAGCGGGCCAATAGCGTTAGCGACATCGTTAGAACCGTGGGCGAACGCCATACAACAAGCGGTCACAACCATCAGGATAGCGAATACCTTTTCCACGTTGCCAAACTGTGTCTGACGATCGGCGCTCTGGCTCATCTTTAGACGTTTGATGGCAATCATGCCGCCTATGCCAACCAGGATAGCGATGAAGATAGCCAATGAGTAGGCTTCGACGTTGCTAAAGTGCAGACCCACGTGCTTCAGACCCTTCTTGATGGTCACCAGCGACATGACGAAACCTGCCATTGCCATGTAGAAAGGCACATAACGCTTAGCGTTTTCCAGCGGGTTGTCAGTGTTGAAGATCAGCTTCTGCACGCTTTGGAAGATGGTAAAGGCGATAAAGCCTGAGATCGCCGGGGTGATGACCCATGATCCCACGATACCCAATACCTTGCTCCAGGCAACAGAATCGGCGCTCACACCTACGGCGGCGAAACCTACGATGGCGCCAACGATAGAGTGAGTGGTCGATACCGGCCAGCCCAGTGCTGACGCCACAACCAGCCAGATACCGGCAGCCAGTAGCGCCGAGATCATGCCGTATACCAGCAGCTCAGGTGAGTCGACGAAATAGGCCGAATCGATGATCCCTTTACGGATCGTGCTGGTCACTTCCCCGCCTGCGAGGTACGCGCCGGCAAATTCGAAGATCATCGCGATGATGATCGCTTGTTTAATGGTGATCGCGTTTGAACCTACTGAGGTCCCCATAGCATTAGCGACATCGTTTGCGCCAATACCCCACGCCATTAAAAATCCAAATGCAGCCGCAATGGCGATCAGCCACGGGCCATTGGTGATTAATACATCAACCATGTTGATACCTTGATAACTTTGTTTTTAGACGCGAGCTAACATTAGCTCTAGGCGGGAACCGACACGCTCGGCAAGATCTGCCAAGTCTCCAACCCACTCAATTATCTTATAGAGGAACATCACATCCACAGGGTTTAGATCATTTTCGATGCTAAACAGCTGACGACGGATTTTGATTTGAAGATCGTCTGTGTCCTCTTCAATTTTGTCGAGTTCAACGATCATTTTAGCGACAAGATCGACTTCACGGCCTCTGAAACCTGTTTCGAGCAGGTCATCGAGTTCGTTGATGGCTTGCTTAGCCTGTGCTACTGCATCGAGACAGCGGGTCAGGTAGGCACTGAAGGTATCTTGAATTGCTTCTGGGACAAGTAGTTGACGGCCGATGATACGACCCGAAATGTCTTTCGCCTTGTTGGCGATCTTATCTTGCTGGGTAAGTAGCTCCAGTAAGTCAGTTCTTTCAACTGGCATAAACAGGCCGCCGGGAAGCGTTAAGCGGATTTCACGCTTGAGTTCGTCTGCTTCACGTTCTGCTTGGCTGATTTGCTTACGGAGTTGAACCGCTTTGTCCCAGTCACCTGCGACAGTAGCGTCAAAAAATGGTACAAGAATCGAGGCACAATCGTGCACCTTATCGATATGATCTTGTAATGGTTTAATTGGCGATTTTGCAAACACGCCCAAAATAGAGTTTACTGGCATTGCCGTGTACCTATTTAGGTTATTCCACTGTTGGAAAATGCGGGCGCATGTTAACCCAAGCGTCCACGTATTGAAACTGCGTTTTTATATAAAAACTGACAGTTTTTATTCTAACGAGTTATATATAAACTGCAATGCGAGATACTAATGGCCGATTATGACATTAATATGACATTGTGAAATTTTCATTAAAGTATAATGACACCTTCATTACAGTTCCGAATTCTAGATTAAAAAAGTGAGCAGCTGGCGAATGGAAGCCGAGATAGAGCTAAAACTATTTTTCCCCGAAAACAAACGCGAAGCCTTGGTATCACTGCTTAACAGTCTACCCCATAGCGATGCAAAAGGCGCGGTTCATCTAAGCAACAGTTATTACGATACTCAAGATCTGCAGCTCAGACGCTGGGACATGGGGCTGCGTATTCGTGGCCGCGACGGTCAATTTGAGCAGACCATCAAGACGGCCGGCACCGTGGTGGGCGGGGTGCACTCCCGCCCCGAGTACAATATTGATATCGATCAAGCAAAGGTTAATTTGTCGCTATTCCCTGGTGATATCTGGCCAGCAGGCGCCGATATTGGCGCGGTGCAGGCTGAGTTGGTGTCGCTGTTCGATACCGACTTTACCCGCATGAGCTGGCATATCTATCTCGACGAGAGCCTGGTCGAGGTGGCGCTGGATATCGGCAGCATTAGCGCCAACGGCCAGTGTGAGCCCATCTGCGAGCTGGAGTTTGAGTTGCTGGCGGGCGATGCCCAGGCCCTGTTGGCATTGGCCGAGCGGGTGACAGAGCAGATCCCGGCGCGGCTCGGGCGAGCCAGCAAGGCGCAGCGGGGCTATCGTCTGGCGGCCATGGCCAGCCCCCTGCAGCTAGATACCCTGGCCTTTATCGCCTTGCCACAGAAGGGGACTCCGAAACAGGCCCTGATGACCCTGCTGGAAACCGGCCTAGATCGCTGGCAGCTGCTGGAGGAGATGCTACTGGAATCCCGTCAGGCGGCGCGCCAGCTTCCCCTGCTGGGCTACCGTCTGCGCGCCTGTATTCGCCTGTTGCGCTGCACGCTGGCGCAGTTTGCCCTGTTGGATGACCCCCTGCTAGAGGCCTTCGCTGCCATAGAGTCTCAGCTAAGCTTCGTCGATAAGGGGCTGAGCCTGTGTGAGCTACTGGATGGCGATGGCGCCCTGTTGGGTAATCTGAGTGAGTCAGAGCCTCTACTGGCGGCGGTGCGCCAGCAGCTGGCTGGGCTCGATATGGCGCGGCAGATAGATGCCATGCTGGCGGATGTGACCTATGGTCAGTTGCAGGTGCGTCTGGTGAGTCTGCTGATGGCGGTCAATGCCGGGCTGGTGTATATCGGTGAGCAGCAGAGTCTGCAGGCCTTCGCCGATCAATTACAGGAAGCCTCCTGGCAGCGAATCGTCGATCTCATGCCTTCCAATGCCGAGCTGAGCAGCGAAGATTATCAGTCTTTTGCCAAGGCGCTGGATGAGAGCATCCTGGTCGGGGTCGCCTATGGGGAGCTGTACAAGCACAAGTCGCGGGATCTGTTTCGCGCGCCCTGGCAAGATCTTGTGTTAGGCATACGTACCCTGGGGGCCTACCGTTGCCTGAGGGAAACCGCTACCACCCAGGGGCTGGAGATAGCCGACTGGTTGGATAGCAAGGAGCAGAGCCTGCTGTTTGCCATGGAGCATTCGCGCCGCTCGGCACTTAAGGTGCAGCCCTACTGGCGATAACTGTCCAGCAGGGCTATCACTCCAACAGGGGCATCACTCAACGTATGACTCGGCGCAATTGCCCTGAGTCATACGTTACTTATTTTTCTCATTTAACTGCTGCTTTAGCGTCGCAATTTCCGAAAGCAGTGTCTCCTGATTCTTCTCCATTCGCTGCAGTACCATCTCTAACTCATCACGCATCTGTTGGCTCTGGGCCTCCTGTCGCTGCTTGCTGTCGGGGGCGATGAAGATGGACGCCATGTAACCCGAGATCACCCCGAAGAAGCTTACGCCACAGATGATCACCAGGCCGCCGATGAAGTGACCCACTGTGGTGACAGGATAGTAGTCGCCATAGCCCACGGTGGAGATAGTCACCAGCGCCCACCAGATGGCGTTTTCGGCTGTGTTGATATTGGCGTTGGGTTCGCCGCTCTCCACCAGGAGGATCATCACCGAGGCCAGGGTGAGTATGGTGACCATGGCCACTAACAGGCTGGCCAGCGTGGTCTCCTGACGCTGACGCATCAGGGGGATAAGGATAGAGCGCGTCATGCGGATCAGGCGGATCACCCGCAGGATCTGGAAGAAACGGGCTAGCCTCAATGCCTCGATGGCGGGGATGCTGGCCACCAGATCGATCCAGTGATGCCTGAAGTAGTCGCGCTTGTCTTCGGCGCGAAATAGGTTAACAAAGAAGTAGCTGATGAAGATGATGCAGATGCTGGTGTCGACGAAGAAGAGCAGCCGGCGGGTCTCGTCATCCAGCTTGGCGAAGGTCAACATGAGTACCACGATGACTGACAGCAGGGAGAGCAGCATCATCGCCAGCTCGAAGGGAGTGGGGTTTTGGTTGATGGGCAGAAGCCAGCGCTTTCTATCGATCATGATATCGATTCCTTTTTGGCCGCGGCGCTCAAGCCGAATTTCCCTGTGAGTCGCCCTAAAATAGTATACAGCCCATGATCTTATTCGTTTTTGTCGACAAAATGAACCAGGTCATCCAACACGCGGCGTTTTATTTCCAGCTGCTCATCGGCGGACAGGCCATATTTTTCGGCCAGTTGCTGATAATCTTCCGAGCTGAGAGAGACGGTGAGGCGTGGGCGCTTAGGGCGCTTGGTGGTGGCCAGCCCAAGTATGCTGCGGATCTGATCCGAGGGGCTCACCCCGGCATCTAACGCCGCCTTGCGGATGGAGTATTGAAACTTCTCGTCCAGGTCGAAGGCGACCTGGGTGGCCTTGGCGGCTTTCTGATTCTGCTGCCACTGTTCGGGAAGCAGCTTCTTATTCTTGCTCATTAGTTTGCCTTAAGGTGCTGTGGATCTCACAAAGTGGCCGGCAACACCGCCCTGTGTTGTTTATAGCTGTCCCGGCCAATATTGGCGAATGTCGCTCAGGGGACGGTAGAGGGTGAGGCTGACATCTGTGTCGCCCCCTTCATACACCTCGACCTCGACGGCGCGGTTTTCCTCTTCATCCAGCAGCAGATAGCTCTCGAATGGCTCGCCCGAGGTCATCCCCTCGTCTTGGGGTGGACGCATACCGCGATAATCGGCGCGGTGGAAATAGCCAAACTGGGCGAAGTTGACCTGATGATAGCGCTCGCCCAGCCATCCCATGAGGGCGGCAGGGGTCTCCTTAACCTCGAGTTCGGCGTGGCTATCCTCTTCGAAGATCTCGCTAAAGGCGTCCAGATCGAACAGCTGCTCTACCTGGCTGCGGGGGATCTTGATGGAGAAGGCCAGATAGGTTTCATCGTCTTCATCCAGAGACAGGCAGAGGCTGTCGTTGCCGTGGCCCTTGAGTACCCACTCGCACTGCTGTTTGCGCTGATATTCGTAGGTGTTGATCCCCTCGACTCTCAGCTGTTGACCGCGCAGTTGCTCGGGCAGGGCGAAGCTGTCATCCAGGCTGATGATGTCGCCTTTTTGTAGATGATTAGGATGGTTGAGTTGGCGCTTGGGCGCCTCTTTCTTACCAAACAATCCTTTTAAGAATCCCATGAACTACCCTCGAGAAGAATAATGGTTGATACCAATCCTAGTAAATCACTGATCATGCTGGCTTGTTAAAACCTTCGATAACTACTTATCGAAAAATCCAGCCTCGTTAGCAAGCGTTTTCCTGCGCCATTGAAGAACGCTTACCGTGATTGGCATAAAAGCACCTTGGGCTGGGCCGCAAGGTGCTTTGATTCGGCTAGTCGCCTATGACTTACTTACGTGCCTTGAGGCGATCCAGTACCGCGTTGGCATTGGACTTCTGCTCGCCGATACCGGCCTCGGCCAGTTTGGCCTGTAGCGACTTGTCGCTGTTCTCGTCGGCCAGAGTTTCGGCGGCCTTGAGGCGGTCGTCGAACTGCTGCTGACGCGCCTTGATGCGTTCCAAAGAGTCCTTGGCGTTCAGCAGTTTAGAGTTGCTGCTGGCGAAGGAATCTGTGATGGTCGCCGTGGCCTTCTGCACGCTTTCCGTGGTCTTGACCATGCTGAGCTGACGCTGATAGTCGGCTAGCTGACGCTCTGTCTTGCGTACCAGGTCTTTCAGACGGGCGGCGTGGGCGCTAAAGTTGTCGTTGGCGCTCTGGTGCTCGGCAAGCTCCTGCTCAAGCTGGGCGATCTTCTCGGCCACTTCCAGGGCCAGGGCTTCGTTTTCCTTCTCCAGCGCCTGGGTCGCATAGCCTTCGTGCTCGGCGATGGCGCGCTTGAGGCGATCTACCTCGCGGCTGGCTTGCATCTCTTTGGCCATGACGTCGGTCAGCTCGCGCTTGGCCTTGGTCAGGTGTTTCTCTGCGTCACGGATCTCTTGTTCGAAGATGCGTGTCGAGTTGGCGTCGACTATGCTCTGGCCAACTTCGGTGGCACCACCGCGAAAGGCGGTGAGGATCTTGTTCAGTATGCCCATAATATGACTCCTCTTGGGGTAATGGCGTCGCCTTCTGCGTGGACCATTACATGACTAAATTGGTTAGCGGTTACTTTAAGAAATCGGCCAGCTCGTCGATCACTTCCAGACAGTTGTCGGACAGTACTGACAGCTCTTGCTCTATCTCTAACATGCTCGATTGCACAGATAGGGCACCATAGGCCACATACTTGTCGTCGACCTTAGCAAAGGAGGACAGTGGCATAGGGATGTTGAGTTCGAGCATGGTTTCAAACATCTCGCTGCGACGTTCTTGCTTAACTTCGTCTTCGCCCCACAGGTAGCTGATGCACAGGATTTGGTTGTCCGTTACCGATACAAACACAGGGATCTCTTCGCGCCCCACAACGTTGACTTGTAGTACTTCGACGTCGCCATCTATGGGATAGCAGTCGAACTGAAAGCCGGTGTGGCTGTTGTCGCCAAGTGCATTGAGGTGGTTGGCAATGTTGTGAATGTTCATATTTATCCTCTTTGACATATTATGTCTGCGATTAAAGATAGCACTGCGACATAATATGTCAAGCGCTATTTTTGTGTTCCATTTACCTTCAGTCGAGCGTCAGGTTTTCATCCTCTGACCAGGCGCGCTGATGGTAGTGATACAGATGCATTGAGCCTATATCGTTGACCTTCACCTGGTCTGCATGTTCATAATAATTTTTAGGAAATTCAAATGCCGCCCTGATAAGCCCTGGCGTGAGCCAGGGGTCATCGACCGGCAGTTGATTCAGGCTCGACAGTCGCTGCCTGGCATCTTGCCCCCTGAGCGTGCCTATGCTCCAGCCCCATTCGCCGAAACTGGGCACGTTATGGTGATACTGCTCAACCTGAAAGCCCGCAGCCTGCAGCGTCTTGCCGACCGAGATGAAGGCCTTGGCGGCGTGGTAGGGGGAGGTCGACTGCACAGAGATCGCCCCGTCGCTGCTCAGTAGCTCCTTGAGCTTGCGATAGAAGAGATCCGAATAGAGCTTGTTGAGATCCGGATGGCTGGGGTCGGGTAGATCCACTATGATGGCATCATACTTCTCGCCCCGTCTTATCAGCCTGTCGGCACCGTTGAAGGCATCGTCTATCAAGAGCTCGACCCGCTCGTCGTTAAAGGCATCACCATTGAGCTTGAGTAAGGCGTGCGCCAGACGCTCGGGCATTTCTGGGTCGCCCTCCTTGAAGAGCCTCACCAGATCCGCATCGAGATCCATCAGGGTTACCTGCTTGGGTTGCCACTTGAGCACCTGTCTTAAGCCCAGGCCGTCGCCACCGCCTATGATCAACACCTTGTCGTGGCGGGCACTGGCGGCCAGGGTTGGGTGGACCAGAAAGGCGTGGTAGATATGCTCATCCTGGCTGGAGAACTGTAATCGGCCGTTGATATACAGAGAGTACACGGGCGCCAGGTGATTTCCCCGTAACCGCTCGGTGAAGGTGAGCTGCTGAAAACGGGTCGCCTTGGCGTAGACCACCTTGTCCTTGTAGAGCAAATTATTGAAGGCCTGATCCCACTTGGGGCCATGAATGGCCAGCACCAGCAGTACGCCTGTGGCGATGAGGTGACCAAGCAGTAGCAGGCGGTTGAAACGGATCTTGGACCAGAAACGCCAGATAAACAGGAAGCCTGCCAGCAGGTTGAAGCTGGCGGTCAGCGCCGCGGCCAGTTGGATATCCAGGGCCAGCATGAAGATCACCCAGATGGCGGCGCCCACACCGGCACCTATGTAGTCGGCGCCATAGATGGTGCCGGCGTTATGCATCAGGTGCTCATCGCACAGAGACTGACGCACCCTGGCAATCAGGGGGATCTCCATTCCGATCATCAGGCCGAGTAACACGCCCCAGGCGTAGGGCAGGTATTCGCTCAGCTTCTGCAAGGTGCCGATAAAGCCGCCCTGGGGTAGCTGATCCGGCGGCAGCCCTATGGTGCTGGCGATGATGAGGGGCAGCTGCTGGCCGAAGCCGATGACGGCGGCGGTGATCAGAATCGCCAGGGCACCGCAAAGGGCGACGCAGAGTTCCAGCATGGCAAAGCCGGTAAAGGCGCAGCGGATCTTACGCGCCGCGAAGGCGCCTATGCCCATGGAGACGATCATCAGGCCGATCATGGTGTAGATGGCGGCTTCCAGGGCCCCCAGGATACGCCCGGCATAATGGGACAGCAGGTATTCGTAGATGAGGCCGCAGGCGGCCAGTACCGCCATGATCCCCAGTAGCAGGAGATCGTCGAGCCAGCTTAAGGATTTAACGCCTGCGGGGGCAGGCGTTGTGGTGTGTGTCGATTGCATTCAGGGTGAGCGTCTTAGGCCATCAGGCTGGTGAGGATCAGGGCGATGGCCACGCTGATGGCCAGCTCGACTGTGGCTATGCCAATGTTGTGTTGCTGCTCGACCTCTTCCTTCAGGTTGATCTTGGCCAGCACCAGCTTCTTCACCAGCGCCAATAGCAGGGAGAGGGCGATCAGCATGATCACCGAGAAGATCAGCCAGCCGAAAATGTTGGTGACATAGGCGGTCGGCATGAAGACGATGAAGTGGCTGGCGGCGTTGAAGCTCAGCGCCATGGCCAGCATATAGCCACTGTGACGAATCGCCACGGCGATATGGCCCTTGGCCAAGGCATCCTGCATCGAGCTGTCGTCGTGGCGCTTGGCATAGCTGCGCTCGCGCAGACGGGTCAGCAGCACCAGCATCAGCTGTGAGATGGCAAATGCGCTGAAGATGGCGATAAAGGTGTCCAGGGTCAGATCTTCGGCCCACAGCAGCACAGAGCGTATGATGATGGCGGTCGCGATGGCGGCGGTGGCATCTACTATTGCCACAGAGATGTTGCCCTTTAAGATCATGGCGTTCTTATCTATCTCGTTCAGCGCCACCTTGTCGTGCAGGAAGCGGCCGAGTTTGATCAGAATAAGGCCGAAGATGCCGTAGGCGCTCATGCCGATGGCCTCAACCAGGTAAGACTCTGCCGCCTCGCCCGTGATGGCGCCGGTGAGCACTATGCCCAGGCCTGCCACGGCACCGGCGGTGCTGATGCCGAAGGCGAAGTTATCCCGCTCTGAGAGTTCCTGGGTGCTGTTGACCTTGACGGTCCAGCCCTGCAGGTAACGCATGGCCGTGAGCAAGATGATGGCGATAGTCAGATCTATGGCCAAGATGATTGCCAGTTCCTGGGTCAGACCGTAGTGTTGAAAAAATGTCATCTTAATATCCTTTATTTGCCCCGACGAACACTGCGCGTCGTACGACTGCTAGAGTTTCTGAAGTTACTGTTCTTAGAGTAGTTAGAGCGGAACTTGCTGCCGCCGCTTGCCCGTCCCGTGGTGCTGGTCTTAGGCGTCGAGGCGCTCTGACGCGACAGGCTGGTAGAGCCTGAACGCGACTTGGCGTAGGGGCTGTCGAAACGCTTGCCCTGACGGCTGAACTGCTTCTTGGTGCGCTCGAAGGTCTGGTTCTGGGCGCGGGCCTGCTTGGGCGAGGTGTAGCGATAGCGACCCACATCGTTGTAGTAGCTGTAGTTACGGCGGCTCGACCAGCGGTCGTAGTAGATAGGGCCGCGTACCAGGTTGGAAAACATGGAGTACATGCCGTACCAAGCCCAAAACGACATGCCGTTGCTGCCCGTCTGCCAGCTACCGTAGGCGGGGTTACCCACAAGTTGGCTGCCGGCGCCAAAGTCTTCGCCGCCATTGGCGAGAATATCCGCCTCGCGGCTGATGGCATTCACCCGACTCAGGGCGCCGTCTGACATGTCGGCCACTACGTTGACCGGATCCGACAGCATGTCGTTAAACAGACTGGGGTCGGCGGCCTGGTAGAGGTTTTCTGCCTCGGCAAGCTGCTGGTCGAGATCGACGAAGTTGTTTTCGTTGCCCAGCTCCTGCAAACGCCTCTTAAGCGAGGTGTACATGGGGCCCTGGCTGCCGGCGTCTTTAGCCAGCTCCTGCAACAGTGGGGCGACGTCTGGCTTGGTTGAGGCGAGGATATCGCTATATTGCTTGAGTAGGTTGGCGTTACGCACCTCACCGTTGTCCAGCATCTGGCCTAGGGTGTCGACCCTGGATTGAGCCAACTGTTGAAACTTGGCGATCTTCTCTGGCCTGTCGTCGCCGCATCCCGCTAGGGCGAACACCAGGGTCAGTGCGAGAACACGCATTAGCATCACTGCCATGTTTTCTCCATAAATTTAGTTAGATTGAGACCGATAAATGAGTGATCAGTCTGCGACTTCTTTGCATAATATAGCGATAAGCTGGGTTATAGTAACCTGTAGTGCAGGATAAAAAGTTATCTTTACTTAGTGAGTAATATTGATGACAACTTTATGCCAAGATGATTACCGCTTGGTTGCATTAACATCTTATCTATAGCATTGATGACATAATATGTCGACCATTTAAGGCTGAAGGATTTTTCTGGCGATGGAAAACATGAGCGAGCAAGCGTTACCCCATGAAGTCAATCAGGTTGCCGAGCAGCATTGGCAGCGCCTCGCCGAGGCCTGGCCGGATATCTCCGAGCAGCTCAGCCCGGAGCAGACTCGGGAGCTGAAAGCCATCTTCGGTCTCAGCGACTTTGTTGCCGAGCAGCTGTGCCGACACCCCAACTGGATAGTCTCTCTGTTCGAGGGGCAACTCACCAACCTGGCCCGCGACAGTTTCAGCGGCGAGCTACACTCCATCCTGGCCGGCGCCAAGGATGAGGAGCAGGTTAAGGCGATACTGCGCCGCTACCGCAATCGGCAGATGGTGCGTCTCGCCTGGCGGGATTTTCTGGGCTACGCCGAACTCAACGACTCGCTGCTGGATCTCTCGGCCCTGGCCGAGGCGCTGATCATCGCCGCTCGCGACTGGCTCTATGAGCAGATGTGCCTGCAGTATGGGACGCCCTGTGACGGCGAGGGCAACCCGCAGCCCCTGATGATCTTGGGCATGGGTAAGCTGGGTGGCCGCGAGCTTAACTTCTCCTCGGATATCGACCTCATCTTCACCTTCCCCGAACACGGCGAGACCCAGGGCGGGCGTCGCAGTCAGGACAACCAGCAGTTTTTCATCCGCATGGGGCAGCGCCTGGTCAACCTGCTTAATCAGGTGACTGTGGATGGTTTCGTCTACCGGGTGGATATGCGTCTGCGCCCCTACGGCGAGAGTGGCCCTTTGGTGGTCAGCTACAGCGGCCTGGAAGACTATTATCAGGAGCAGGGGCGCGACTGGGAACGCTATGCCATGGTGAAGGCCCGCGCGTTAGGCCCATGGAGCGCCTATAGCGATGAGCTGCATGACATGCTGCGTCCCTTCGTCTATCGCCGCTATATCGATTTTTCCGCCATCGAGTCCCTGCGTAAGATGAAGCAGCTGATCACCCAGGAGGTGAGACGCCGTCGCCTGACCGATAACATCAAGCTGGGGGCGGGTGGCATTCGCGAGGTAGAGTTCGTGGTGCAGAGCTTTCAGCTGATCCGCGGCGGCCGCGAGCCGGCGCTACGCCAGCAGAGCCTGTTTGGCGCCATAGATACCCTCGATAAGCTGGGGCAGCTGGAATACCTGGCGGTGGATGAGCTCAAACAGAGCTATCTCATGCTGCGCCGGGTGGAAAACCTGCTGCAGGCCATAGGCGATCAGCAGACTCAGACCCTGCCACAACACCTGCTGGACTGGCAGCGCCTCTGCTTTGCCCTGGGCATGGCGGGTGAGGCCGAGCTGCGCACCCATATCGAGTCGGCGATGACCAAGATACATCGCTACTTCAAGGAGACGGTAGGCGGCCAGGAGAGCGACGAGGTGGCCGAGCAGTGGACCGCCCAGCTGTGGAGCCTGATTGATGATGAAGACGCCGAGTCTCTGCTGAGAGAGCACGGGGTGGAGGATGACGAACTCTGGCCCGCCTTGAAGAGCTGGCGTGACACCGTCGCCAAGCGCACCATAGGCCCGCGCGGGCGAGAAACCCTAGATAAATTAATGCCCTGGCTGCTGCAGGAATTCATGCAGCAGCCGATGCCGACCAAGGCTCTTATTCCAGTGACTAAGGTGGTGGATCAGATCTTGACCCGCACGACCTATCTCGAACTCTTGTTTGAAAATCCAGGTGCCCGCCAGCAGCTGGTGAGCCTGTGTCTGGCAAGTCCCTGGATTGGCGAGCAGTTGGCCAAGTTCCCTATGTTGCTGGACGAGTTGATCGACCCGGCCCAGCTCTATGACACCACATCCTTGGATGACTACCCCAGCGAGCTGCGTCAATACCTGCTGCGGGTACCCGAGGAGGATATGGAGCAGCAGATGGAGGCGCTGCGCCAGTTTAAGCTGTCGCAGCAGCTTAAGATCGCCGCCGCCGATGTCACCGATGTGTTGCCTGTGATGCAGGTGAGTGACCATCTGACCTTCTTGGCCGAGGCGATCATCGAACAGGTGGTGCTGCAGGCATGGCAACAGGTGAGCAAACGACACGGCGTGCCGCCCTATCTAGCCCCCGAGGAGACGGGCTTTGCGGTGATAGGCTACGGCAAGGCCGGTGGCTTAGAGCTGGGATATGGTTCGGATCTGGACCTGGTGTTTCTGCACAACTATACCCGCGATAAGTACCCCGACGCGCAGCAGACCAACGGCGACCGTCCTATCGACATAGGTCACTTCTACCTCAAGCTGGCACAGCGGATACTGCATCTGTTCTCGACCCGCACCACATCCGGCGAGCTGTACGAGGTGGATATGCGCCTGCGTCCATCCGGCGCCTCCGGCCTGTTGGTGAGTGAGATAGAGTATTTTGGCAGCTACCAGCGCGAAGAAGCCTGGACCTGGGAGCATCAGGCCTTGGTGCGGGCGCGTTTCCTGTTTGGTGACAATCGTCTGGCCGCGCGTTTTAGCGAGCTGAGGGCCGACGTGCTCGCCATGGAGCGGGATAAGACAGAGCTTGCCAAGGAGGTGCGCGAGATGCGCCAGAAGATGCGCGATCACCTGCTCAAGGTCGATAAGGGCAGTTTCGATCTCAAACAGAGCCCGGGCGGTATCGCCGATATCGAGTTTATCGCCCAGTATCTGGCGCTGGCCAACACCCATGAGCATCCCGAGCTGGCGATCTGGTCCGATAATGTGCGTATCTTCGAGGTGTTGTCTGAGCTTGAGTTGCTGCCTCATCTGAGTGCCCAGCACCTGACCCAGGCCTACTGCTATCTGCGCGACGAGAGCCACAGGCTGACGCTGCAACAGGCGCCGGGACAACTGCCCCAGGAGAGCGTGGATCTGCATGTGCAGCGGGTACTGGCGATCTACGAACAGGTGCTCAATAGCCGCCAATAGCCTTTCTGCTACACTCAAATTAGGTCGGTGACTCATGGGGTGGGCATGTGGCAGTATGTCGGGCGTTGATCTTAGCCCTTGTGGCATTTTTTAGCTGCAATGGTTCGCTATTGGCCTTAGATAAGCTGTCACAGCTTAGCTATTTCACCGAATCTTACCCGCCCTATAACTACCGCGAGTCAAACCAACTCAAGGGGCTCGCGGTAGATCTGTTGAATGCCGCGGCTCACCGGGTCGACGGTCAGTTCGATCTCCGTCGTATTCAGCTGGTACCCTGGGCCAGGGGCTATAAGCTGACCCGCACCGGCAGAAATACCGTGCTCTTTTCCACCACCCGCACTCCCTATCGCGAGACGTTGTTCGACTGGGTTGGCCCCATCTCGGCGACCCGGGTGGTTATCTTTGCCCGCACCGATCGTGGCATCAAGATTACCGACGAGGATCAGCTCAATGGCTACACCATAGGGGTGATCGCTCAGGATATCGGTGAGCAGGCCCTGCTGGCCGCCGGTGTGGCGCGTCCCGAAATGCGCCACCGTCTTCAGCAGGGGATAGATAAGGTTAAGGCCACCATAGAGGCCAATGGCAAGACACAGTACGAAAATATATTGGCTAAATATCGTTAGGGTGAATTAACGCGTGTTTTTGGATACACAGTTACGTTTTATCAGCAACTTACCACTTTTGTTCAGGCATTGGCGCACCGCCAGACTGAGGGCGATTGCTACGCTCAGGCTTAACATCACCAAGATGGCAAGCATGATAACCACCTGATATTTCACCGCTATCAAGGGATCGCTACCGCCGAGGATCTGCCCCGTCATCATTCCCGGCAGGGTCACCAGTCCCATGGTGCTCATGGCGGCTATGCTGGGGGCCATGGCTTGTTGCAGGGCGCTCTGCACGAAAGGGAGGGCCGCCTGCCAGGGCGTTGCACCCAGGGCGAGCCGTCCCTGATATATATCCTGCTGTTCGTCGAAGGCATTAAACAGCCGTTGTAGTGCCAATATGTTACCCGACAGGCTGTTACCCAGTAACATGCCCGCCAGGGGGATAAGATATTGTGCCTGGTAGACAGGTGCAGGCCGTAGCAGGGCGAGCAGGAGTAGCGCCAGCAGGGGAAGCAGGCTGATGCTGAGGCTAAAGAGCAGGGGCAGTAGTAATCTTGTCTTTGGGAGTTTGGCACCGCCTAAGATGGCGCTGGCCCCCACAAGCAACATGACAAACAGCCAGAGCAGATTGATCCACAGGCTCTCCAGATTGAACAGAAACTTGAGATAGATACCCACCAAGATGAGCTGCAGCGTCATGCGGGCGGCGGCCAGCAGCATGGTCTTACCCAGCTTGAGACGAAACAGCAGACTGATCCCCAGAGGCACAAGCAGCACCAGCATGAAGAGCGCCAGTGGCAGCCAGCCAATATCCAGACTCGCCTGCATCTGAGTCTCCATGGGTTAGGCCCCGCCCGGAGAGTGGCTTGCGGTCAGGAATTGGCGCGACTGCATCTCGACGAGGCGACTGATGGTGCGTTTGAACTCGAAGGCCAGGGCGCCCGGTGTATAGAGTTGCTCCAGCGGCAAGCTGGCCTCGAGGTAGAGTTTGACGCCCTGATCGTACAGCTCATCCACCAGGGCGATAAAGCGCCTGGCCGGATCGTCATTTGGGGCGTAGTTGAGTTGGCGGTCGCCTGCGGCCACCGCCGCGGCGCCATCTTCTGTGCCTCTGGCGCGGATCCAGCTGCGGGGCGTGCCCCCCAGTGGCGGCACGTCGCTCAGCAGCAGGGTATCGAACTGGCTTGCGATGGCGATATAGTCGAGCTGCGAGCGTGGGCCGCCGCAAATGGAGTCGAAGTCGAGCCATAGGGTCGAGGTGCCGCGGCGAATAACGGCGATTTCACGGCCTAATATGGTCAGGGGCGAAGTGCTTACATCGCCGGGTTCCAGCTCATCGAAGCGCCTGTCAAACTCCCCCTGTTCCGGCTCAAAATAGGTTTGCACCCTATCGAGATGGCGCAGACGATGGTCCATGCCGCCATCCAGATGCAGGACCTGGGTGTGGGCCTCAAGCAGGGCGATACAGGGCAGAAATCTGTCTCTTGCCAGTCCATTCTCATACAGGCGGGCGATGGGAGTGTTGGAGGTGGCGACCAGGGTGAGCCCCTGCTGAAACAGGGCCTCAAACAGGCCGGACAGTATCATGGCATCGCCGATGTCGCTGACGAAGAACTCATCGAAGCAGATGACGCGACACTCCTGGCGTAGCCGGGTGGCGATGCGTTTGAGGGGATCTCGATGACCTTTCTCGGCATTGAGCTCCCGGTGGATCCTGGCCATGAAGCGGTGAAAATGCAGCCTGAGGGCCATTCCCTGGGGTAGGCTCTGACAGAAGAGGTCCATCAACATGGTCTTGCCACGACCAACATCGCCCCAGAGATAGAGCCCGCGAATGGACTCCTGCTCTTTGGGGGGCTGCCTATGCAAGGCCTGGTATAGGGCTTCTAGCGCCATGATGGCGCTATGCTGAGCGGGATCGTCGACAAACTTCTCCTGGGCGATTTGCTGTTTGAAGCCATGGAGGGGAGAGCGCGACATGAGAGGACCCAGAAAGTGAATGGGTGGTTATTATATCAAGAAGATATTAATTAAACAGCGCCCACCGGGGGGCGCCGTTTGATGGACTATTGCAGGTCTGATCGCAGTACCAGTTCTACACGGCGATTGCGCTTTCTGCCAGCCTCGTCCAGGTTGTTGGCTACAGGCACATATTCCCCCACGCCCATGGGGCTAAGCTGGGCCTTGTCTATGCCGTGGGATTGGGTGAGGGTGGCGACTACCGCCTTGGCGCGCTGCTCCGATAGCCCCTTGTTGTAACCCTGCTTGCCCTGATCGTCCGTGTGACCCACCACATAGAAGCGCTGCTTAGGATGGCGCTTGAGATAGGTGGCCAGGGTGGTGATCACTTCCTCGGCCTCGGGCAGCATCTGATCGCTGTCGAATTTGAACAACAGGCCGTCTAGCGCCACATGGCCTTGCTGGGCAATCTTATCCTTGAGCCCCTCGAGATCGATGACCACTCTGTCGTCGACGAGTTTGGTTTCTTCTACCACCTTTATCTCGCTCCATAGTCCGCTGCCAAAACCCGTGATAAAGACCATGGCGTGCACAGCGCCCTCGGGGCGATCGAGTCGATATAAGCTGTAATATTGGTTTTCATCGAAACCTATATGGATCAGTGTCTTGATGCGACGTTTGATGAGATCTGTCTTACCACAGTCTAAGCCCTGGCAGTTATAGCCGCGCACAAAACCAAGCTTTTCCAGCGCCGCCTTATAGTTAGCGTCGACCTCATACTCCGAGTAGCCCCTTGGGAGTTTATAGCCGATGTCGGTGACCTTGCCCTCTAGGGTCTTGATCTTGTGTTGGCCCTGTTCGACACCGTCAAATACCAAGGTCTGGGCGTAGCCCTGCTGCTGATAATCTTGGATGAAGGCACCGGGAAGCCTGGCTATCATCGGATGGTCCTTCGAGCCCTGGGTATCCTTGTTGCCTCTGTCCTTAAATTCGCTCTGGGTGACCTCGCTTGTCAGGTAGGCCTGGTTGGTGGCAAGCAGATCCAGCGGCTCATCAATTACCTCGACGATATCCAGCTGCAGGCTGGTGTCGTGGATCCAACTTGCGCTGTAGACGGAAAGATACAGCTGTTTCTTGGCAAGCGGTAGCTCGGCGGTTAGCAGCGCGGGTGTATTCTTGGGGATGTTATTGAGGGGCGCTATCTGTTTTGAGAGTTTGAGATCATCGCCACAGGCTTGCTCCTGGCACTCGAACAGTATTGTGCCGCCGAGTTTTTCGATCTGTGCCTTATAGTTGTTGACGGCGAGGGAGGCCAGATAGCTGCTTGGCAACTTGTAATTGACTCGTTTCAGTTGACCGGCAACCGTCTGCGTCTGGTAAGTGTTTTTGTCGACGCCAATCACCAGGTCGAAGGGAGTGTAGTGGCGATCTTCTTGCTTATAAAGTTTACCTTCCGGCAGTGGCTGAAAGGGGAGGTCATTGGCCAGGGCCAGGCCGCTGAGGCCTAGACCGCTGCATAAGGCGAGTGTGCAGGCGAGAGTTTGGGGTTTCATCTTAATTCCCTTTAAGTTTTTGAAAAGTCTGCTTTATCAATATCTATTCTGTGCATATTGCGCTCCCCACCTAAGGCGCGGGGCAATCTGTCATTATGGTGAGCCCCTGCATTGATGCCTGGCGCTGCATCAGGTCGGCCATGGCCTGTGGCGATAGGCCTTTGTAGAGCAAGGCAACATTTGGCTGATTTGCGAGTGGCTTCAAGGCCTCGCAGTGGGTCGGCGACATGATGGCGATCGACTCGGCCTGGGCGTCTGCCAGAGCCTGCCAGTCTTGGCTATCGACTTCGCTGAAGCTAAGGTTGCCCTTAAGCGCCTTGAGGTCGCCAAAGCTGATGATTTGACTCTGCTCTATGCTCAGCATGCTGAGATGGTTAAGGCTTGCCAGCGCCGATAGGTCGGCCAGCACGCCGCCCTGTAGGCTCAGGATCTCTAGGTTAGCTAGCTTGCTCAGCCGGTTTAGGCTGACGGAGGTGCTGGATAGGTGGCAGCTCAACACAGTAAGCGCTTGGGCCGATGTCAGCCCCAGTTGCGAGACCTGCTGTGCGATACAGGCATCGAGTGCCTCGTCTTGCTGGTTAAGCTTGTCACTGTTGGCAGATGTTGAGCCAGAAGTGGCTGGACCTGCCGCATTATAATCGGTGCGGCTCGCATCCGCGCTCTCAATATCAGTCCCGTTAAGGTCTGGTGTGTTAATGCTTGATTCAGCCGCGCTAATGTCGATAGGGCTAGATTCTGAATGCGCTAGTCCTTCTGGCTCGGATGCCGATAGGTTGGCCGCCTCTACCATTTCGGGTAGCCGCTCGGCCATCAGGCCTTCGAGCCTCAAGATCTCTTGGGCAACTTCCGGCATGCCCTGGGTAACAAAGCAGAGTTTGCTGGTCTCCAGCAGGTTGACCAGCACGGCCGCTCTGCTTTGACCGATATTTATCGCCATCAGGGCCGCGTAGGCTTCTCCCTGATCTTGAGCCTGATTCTGGGAGCTGATTAGGCCTTGCAGTTGATTGAGATAGTCTTGTACCTCGTCTCGTGTCTGTTGGAATTGTTCGAGTCGTTTTGGCTGATAGCAGCTGGAGTGCTTATCGATTCGGGCGAGGAAGGCGCGATAGCGAGGCAGATACTCGTTGGTCAGGGTTAACATCTTACCCGCCGTGAGCGCCATCTCACCGATTAAGGCATCTTGCAGCAGCGGCCTGGCGTCCTGATATTGGTCAAGCTTGTTCGAGAAGCTCTCCATCTGCTGGCTGTGTCTGCGACTCAACTGATGGGCGCGTTCGGTCAGCGGTATCGTTTCCCGTTGAAACTGTTTGATGGCATCTCTGTCGGTCTCTTTGTCTGTGTCTGCGCCGGTATCGGCAGCGGCGAGGCCGCTAATTGAAACTAAGCTAAGCGCCGAGGTCAGCGCCAGTGCGCGCAGTACCTTGCTGCTGAAATTGGAGATGCTTTTGGGGAGCCTAAGGGCTTGATCAAATAACACGACTTAGCCTTATCAGATGGCGAGCGTTGAGGGGCGTCAATCTTGCGATTTAGCCGCCTTGGCATAGACAATCCTGCCTATGCCAGGGCGATCAGCTTTAGAAGTAGAGGTTGTCTACTAGCTTTTCGTTGACATAGAGCTCGCACTTATCGGCTGTGCTGCTCTTAGAAGATTGCACTATGCCAGCGATGGCGCCGAAGGCACCGCCCTGATTACCCAGTACAGAGCCGAAGTAGCAGTGGCTTCGTACGGCAAAGTCTTTGTAGTTAGCCTTAAGGTTTTGGGTTGGGGTGTAAGGAGCGAATCGGCCCTGCATGATAGGATCGCCGTTGACGCTGAGGATCAAGATGTTCTTCTTGTC
Organism: Shewanella sp. Isolate7; assembly: GCF_022398425.1. Taxonomy (NCBI): domain Bacteria; kingdom Pseudomonadati; phylum Pseudomonadota; class Gammaproteobacteria; order Alteromonadales; family Shewanellaceae; genus Shewanella; species Shewanella sp. Isolate7. The sequence continues at coordinate 29,057 of NZ_JAKEVJ010000045.1, forward strand.
GTGGTAGCTGCCGTTAAACTTGAGCATGGTGCCATCGACTTCGACGGTTTTCTCCAGTGCCATGCGTGGGCCGGGATCTGAGGCGCAGGCGGTTAACAACAGGGCTAGGGATAGAGCTGAGAGTGAAGCAATTTTCATCGAGTTAGTCCTTTAGATGAATGGAAAATTCGTCCTGTGTGATTGCATGCTAATTTGAGCGAAAGTCGTTCCAATATGCTGTATTCACAATCACTTAAAATAAGCCTTTAGGTCTATTCGTAGCGATCCTATCGCAAAATATCGGTCGGAAACATTATTCTTTCGGGTGTATTTTGGCGGTTTAATCGGCAAAAAAATCATCGTTATGCATCGCCTAAGCGCTTTCAGCGTCAAGTTAAGGGCTGATGAAAATCATCCATAGGTTCAGTAGCAAGACACTCGCCCCCAGGGCGAGGAGAAAGCTAACCAGTCGCTCCTTGGGCGGCTTAGTTTCCTGCATGACGATAGGGTAATCGAAGAAGATGGCCAGATAGAGCAGGCTTCTGAGGGGATAGGCCATGCTGGATAAACGGTAGCTTTTCCCCTGTTTCAGCCTGATGACGAGGCTATGGGCGCGCTTACGTTCTTTTTGATTGCTGTTGTGGTAGCTGTTCCAGTCGAACTGCATCTGGGCTATCTCTTCTCGGCCTATGCTTTGCGACGTCCCAGAGTTGCTGGTGAGAAAGGGGGGCAAGGTGATGCCAGATTGGCTTATGATGATCTGCTGATTTGCCTGACTATCGGTTTCTATCCCCAGGTGCGCCTTGACTTGGCGTTTACGGATAATGGCGTAAACCAGCAGGCCTATTATGGTCAATATCGGGAAGCGTAAAAAATCGAACCTAGGGTCGACAGAAGGAATGAACAGTGCCAATAGGATGAAGGGGAGCAGACTGGTGGCGAGCAGGAACTCTTTCTTAAGCGGCAGGGCAAAGAAGTTAAACGAGATGGGGAGCTTCTTCTCGCTCTGCTTGTCGAGGCCAAGGTATTGGCTCAAGAAGACGGTATCGAACCATTTTAGATTTTCCAGCAGGTGATCGAGTGAGTTCATCACGATGAAAAGTCCCTTTTTCTTCCCATTTATGTCGAGCATCAATGCTCAGATTGCCGCGTAATAGATCAAAAAGGGTAATCAAGTTGCCCAAGAATACGCTGAGAATTTCTCAGATAATAGATGTTAATTCAAGGTTATAGTCGTAACGAGCGGAAATACCAGCTGTCACCTATGCGCAAGTACTTGCAAGCTGTCGAGCTACTGTTGCCTTTGTCACTGGCGATATAGAGGTCGATCTCCTTGGCCTCTAGCGCCCCTAACTTGTCTTGCTCGATTTTGGCAACCTTGGCAGGCGTTACTGCCTTTATTTTTATGGTGTCAGGCTTAGCTTGGTACTCTTTAACATATTTACCATGTCTGTCGGCGAGCTGTTTCCTCAAGGTTTTCTCACCGAAGATGCCTAGCCAGGGCTCGGGAAACTCGGCCACATAGGCGTCGAAGTCCTCTGCGGCGTAGATGTCCAGCATCTTGATGCAGCGCTGAGCTAAGGGGTCATCACTAAAATTTTGCTCGGTTGATGCCTGGAGATCGGTTGATATTAGCGTTCCCGCTAATGTTCCCGCTATGGTTCCAAGTAATGCTATTGCCATCCATGGTTTATTCATTTGTTAAGTTCCTTTTTAAGCTGGTGGGCTTACAGAAAATACTCTTTAAACAGTAAGCCAGTTACCGCCACGAGTGCAACGATGGGAAAGGCGACAAACAGGCTACGAGCGACGATGGCCAAAGAGTGTCGACGTTTTTGCGTTGCGATGGGGTAGTCGAAATAGACCAGCAGATAGAGTAGCGGCTTAATCGGGAAGTAGAGGCTCTTCAAACAGATTGATTGGCCCGATTGCAGCGTGATGATGAGTTCACTGACATCATAGGTGGTGCGCAGGTCGCGTGTGCTGGGCCAAAAACGCACGCCTATCTCCTTAATGTCTCGTCGCTGAATTTCCACAGGGCCCGCTTTGATATCGATAAGGCGACTGCCGGGGATACAGAGCCTTTCAGCGTTAATCTGGCAAACATGGGCTTTCGCCCGACCATAAATACTATTGATAAACAGTTTCTTGAGAAGCAGATAACTTATGATGGTGCCGACATTTAGCATCAGCCAGGCCTCTGGAAGCATCAGGCTAGGATTGATAAAGGGCAGAGTGGCCAATGTCAGTGGGCCAATGAAAAAGAGTATTTCTAACGGCAAGGGCAGAGGATAGAGCAGCCTGGATGATTTTAGGTGTATGTCGCTATCTCGGCTTAGTTGATTTTTTCCCTTGAAATCAGTGGTGCCGAACCAAGGGGTGTCGTCAAGGGCTAGCTTTTCCATGCCTGTAGAGTCCTTTCAAGCCGGTGGGGTTTGTGATTACCAGCTAAGATGTCAAAAAAGGGCAGTTAAATTGCCCTGAACTGCGTTAAGAATGTCTCAGATAATAGGTGTTAATTCAAGCCTATAGCCGTAATGAGCGGAAATATCAGCTGTCACCTATGCGTAGGTATTTGCAAGCTGTTAGATGACCACCGCCAAGTTCATTGTTCATATCTATCTCTACTTCCCTGGCCTCGGAGGCACCGAGTCGCTCCTTTTCTATTTGAGCTACCTTGGCTGATTCTATCGAACGTATAGTGATGGAGGTGGGTTTATCTTGATAGGTCTCTATGTAATTCCCATGTCTGTCGGCGAGCTGTTTCCTCAAGGTTTTCTCACCGAAAATGCTTAGCCAGGGCTCGGGAAACTCGGCAACATAGGCGTCGAAGTCCTCAGCGGCGTAGATATCCAGCATCTTAATGCAGCGCTGAGCCAAAGGGTCATGACTGAAATCCTGCTCGGTTGAGGCCTGGAGATCGGTTGATATTAGCGTTCCCGCTAAGGTTCCAAATAATGCTATTGCCATCCATGGTTTGTTCATTTCGTGGTCTCCTTCTGTAAATCACAGAGTAATCGTATTTAAAGCAATGATAGCAGCTAAGTTTATCTAAGGAAGATGCGAATAAGTCCCTGATGTGAGATCATAGCTACATAGTAAATCACAGCCATTACCGCCCATGAGCCAACAGTTAACTTTTGCCGATAGTGAGTTTTCCAGCAAGCGCCGCCAGACCCGTAAAGAGATTTTCTTATCTCGGATGGACAACCTATTACCATGGACTCAACTGCTGGAAGTGATTGAGCCCTTTTATCCAAAAGCGGGCAATGGTCGTCGTCCGTATCCCCTGGAAACGATNGAAGATGCGAATAAGTCCCTGATGTGAGATCATAGCTACATAGTAAATCACAGCCATTACCGCCCATGAGCCAACAGTTAACTTTTGCCGATAGTGAGTTTTCCAGCAAGCGCCGCCAGACCCGTAAAGAGATTTTCTTATCTCGGATGGACAACCTATTACCATGGACTCAACTGCTGGAAGTGATTGAGCCCTTTTATCCAAAAGCGGGCAATGGTCGTCGTCCGTATCCCCTGGAAACGATGTTCCGCATTCACTGTATGCAGCAATGGTACAGTCTGAGTGATGAGGCGATGGAAGATGYGCTTTACGAGATTGCTTCGATGCGTCAGTTTGCACAACTGTCACTGGATAAAGCCATTCCTGACCGCACTACCATTATGAATTTCCGGCACTTGCTGGAAAAACACAAACTCACTCGTAAGTTATTCCAAACGGTCAATCAATGGCTGTCGGATTGCGGTGTGATGATGACGCAAGGAACATTGGTAGATGCCACGATTATTCAAGCCCCCAGCTCCACTAAAAATAAAAAGAAACTCGTAAGTTATTCCAAACGGTCAATCAATGGCTGTCGGATTGCGGTGTGATGATGACGCAAGGAACATTGGTAGATGCCACGATTATTCAAGCCCCCAGCTCCACTAAAAATAAAAAGAATGAACGTGACCCGGACATGCATCAGACTAAAAAAGGCAATGAATGGCACTTCGGTATGAAAGCTCACATTGGCGTGGATGCAAAGAGTGGCCTCACCCATACGYTGGTGACAACCGCCGCCAATGAACATGACTTGAACCAGTTGAAAAATCTGTTGCATGGCGACGAGGAATTCATCTCTGGTGATGCTGGTTATCAAGGCGCGGAAAAACGCAAAGAGCTGAAAGATACTAATGTGGAATGGCTGATAGCAGAGCGTCCCGGCAAAGTTCGGGCGCTGAAGAAGCATCCCCGCAAGAATAAAACCGCCATCAACATCGAGTATTTAAAAGCCAGCATTCGGGCGAAGGTAGAACACCCGTTTCGGATCATCAAATGTCAGTTCGGCTTTATCAAAGCACGCTATAAAGGGCTGACGAA
>NZ_JAKEVJ010000046.1:0-33724 GCF_022398425.1 Shewanella sp. Isolate7
TATCTAAAGAAAGCAGGATTATATTCACTAAGAGATGGATGGATCGCAATTCATTATCCTAACCAGAAAGCTAGTTAGGTGTTCTAAATGAACCGCCCTGTGCGGAGCCGCATGCAGGGTGGTGTGGGGCTGGAGGCTAGATACCTCCGGCTACCCGATTATGCGAATTTTAGTGAATGTGCTCGATAATTTGTATTAGTTCAGACTAGATCTGACACATCTACTTGAAAAAGTGAGAGTTACCCAGTTTGATAAAGGTGTCGAATCTTTATTAAACAAACCAAAAAGGTAACTCTCATGTTGCATACTAACAATCCGATCATCAAACACAAAGCTGGTTTACTTAATCTGGCCGAAGAACTCGGTAATGTCTCAAAAGCCTGCAAAGTTATGGGTGTATCGCGGGACACGTTTTATCGCTATCAAGAACTGGTTGAAGAAGGTGGTATTGATTCACTAATTAACCAGTCCAGACGAACTCCTAATCTCAAGAATCGCGTTGATGAACAAATTGAGCAAGCTGTTATCAAACATGCAGTGGACTTCCCTGCGCACGGTCAAGCGAGAGCCAGCAATGAACTGCGTAAACAAGGTATATTTGTATCAGGTAGTGGCGTTCGCTCTATCTGGCTTCGCCATGATCTGGAGAACTTCAAAAAACGCCTGTCAGCATTGGAAGACAAGGTGCAAAAGGAAGGCATTATTCTTAGCGAAGAGCAAGTCGTTGCGCTGGAAAAGAAAAAACAAGACAATGAAGCCTGCGGTGAAATTGAAACCCATCACCCTGGCTATCTGGGCTCCCAAGACACCTTTTATGTCGGCAATTTAAAAGGTGTTGGCCGTATCTACCAACAAACGTTCGTCGATACCTACAGCAAAGTTGCCTTTGCTAAGCTCTACACCACGAAAACGCCCATCACCTCAGCCGATGTACTCAATGATCGCGTATTGCCGTTCTTCGAGGCTCAGGAGCTGCCTATGCTGCGGATTTTAACTGACCGAGGTACAGAATATTGCGGCAAGGTTGAGCAGCACGATTACCAGCTTTATCTGGCAATCAACGATATCGACCACACCAAAACCAAAGCGAGGCATCCGCAAACCAATGGTATCTGTGAACGGTTCCACAAGACGATCCTGAACGAGTTTTATCAGGTCACGTTCCGCAAAAAGCTTTACTATTCATTGGAAATGTTGCAGAAAGATCTGGACGACTGGCTGGATTATTACAACAATGAACGAACTCATCAGGGCAAGATGTGCTGTGGTAGAACGCCAATGGAAACATTAACTGATGGGAAACAGATTTGGGCTGAAAAGAATTTAGCTCAAGTCTAATCTGACGAAGACACCAGAAAACTGGGTAACTGTCAGATCAGGTCTGAGCTAGTACANGTTTTATCAGGTCACGTTCCGCAAAAAGCTTTACTATTCATTGGAAATGTTGCAGAAAGATCTGGACGACTGGCTGGATTATTACAACAATGAACGAACTCATCAGGGCAAGATGTGCTGTGGTAGAACGCCAATGGAAACATTAACTGATGGGAAACAGATTTGGGCTGAAAAGAATTTAGCTCAAGTCTAATCTGACGAAGACACCAGAAAACTGGGTAACTGTCAGATCAGGTCTGAGCTAGTACAGATAATTAGATAATCAAGCCAGTTTCGTGCTTCATCAATTTTTTCAAGCACCATATTCAGTGCACCTTCATCAAATTGGCACATCTCATGTTCTAAGCCACGTTTTCCATATTTGATTTTTACGTGGGTATAACCTTCGTCATTTGTTTGCATCCAATTGGCATGAACCACTTTATTTCTAAGTGTGCCGCATTCCTTTAAATCTGAAATTAGTTTTGGAAACCAATCAAGTTCGATTTCTTTGGCGCGTAGGATTTCAGTGGAAAACTTGGTGAATAGCTCCACTTTAGAAGCGAACATCATATTCCCTAAAACCAAAAGCCCCTTTTGATCAGATCTATCTGATATTTGACTACACAGATAGTGATCTAGGTCCGCCTCCAATGCGTTGAAGAAAATTACTACTTCACCAATAAGGGGCATTAACGATTGAACGTATTCGTATGCCTCTTCAGTATCTCCGATACCTTCTACAATAAATTGCCCTACAGGTGACTTTTTAGTTTTCATTCATAATCTCGATTAGATTACCGCATAACGCTTATTCGCGAGAATGCCGCCAATGTAAATCACACCACCTAATATACATCGCAAAAAAACTTTTTAACCATCTGAAATTTATATCAATAATGGCATTGCATAACAAGGAAAAGCGAATGACCCAAAACAAAACGAGGCCCGCTTTTTTAAAGGAAAGAGCGAGACCAGCAATGCTCCCCATTAAATATGGCAACACGATAATTCAAGTCCTTATATGCGACGCAATACGCAAAGCGGATTATCAAATTAACGGAGTTGTGAGCAGCCCTATCAGCCTTTTCCGTCACGCCAGTCTTAGTCTACTCCTAGCAAGCAATCACCGAACATCAGCCAAAAGTGTGACTTGCGCGGCTCTGCAAAGTGAGTCAAATCCAGCATAGATAACACTCCTGCCGAGCCTTGGGTTCAGCAACAAAATTCCTTGTGGTGACGACAAAAAAAATTAGCTTTTCTCCGCTGGGGTTTATCAATAAGGTCGCGCCCTAAACAGGCGATGGAAGACCTCTGGCAATCGAATGATATCCAAGGAAAAAAGACCGTTCCGCCGCGGTACTACTCAATAATGGCTATAGTTAAACCAGTTGAGTTATTCCGCTGGCGGCAGGCCGCGCTTAGGTGAACTTTTACCAACGCGACACCTAGCGCCGTCGACCTAGATTGTTCGCCATGAGGCCAGCAATCATTTTGAATTTGAAAGCATTAATTTTTTGTTTTACCACTAAGGAATGTAGACATGCGTATTGCAATCTTGTCTCGTAACGAGAACTTATACTCTACCATGCGCCTGAAAGAAGCCGGCGAAGCACGCGGCCACGAGGTGGATATCATAGACACGCTGCACTGCTACATGGATATCACCAGCAGCAACCCGACCGTGCGTTACATGGGTAAGGTGTTGCCTAAATATGATGCGGTGATCCCACGTATCGGCTCGTCGATCACCTTCTACGGCACGGCCGTGGTGCGCCAATTCGAGATGATGGGTACCTTCTGCGTCAACGAGTCTGTGGCCATCAGCCGCTCTCGGGACAAGCTGAGATCCCTGCAACTGCTGTCGCGTAAGGGCATTGGCCTGCCGCGCACCGGATTTGCCAGCAAGCCCGACAAGATCCAGGATTTGATCAAGAATGTGGGCGGCGCTCCGCTAGTGATCAAGCTGCTGGAAGGCACACAAGGCATAGGCGTAGTATTGGCCGAAACCAATAAGGCGGCCGAGAGCGTGATCGAGGCCTTCATGGGCCTCAAGGCCAACATCCTGGTGCAGGAGTTTATCAAGGAAGCGGGCGGCGCCGATATCCGTTGCTTCGTGGTCGGCGACAAAGTGGTGGCAGCCATGAAGCGTCAGGCGGCCGAAGGCGAGTTTCGCTCAAACCTACACCGCGGCGGCGTGGCCCAGCTGGTGCGCCTGTCGAAAGATGAGCGGGCAACGGCCCTCAACGCTGCCAAGGCGATGGGGCTCAACCTGTGTGGTGTGGATATCTTGCAGTCTAATAACGGCCCTGTGGTGATGGAGGTCAACTCCTCGCCAGGCCTGGAAGGGATAGAACAGGCGACCGGCAAGGATGTGGCCGGGCTGATCTATGAATTTATTGAGAAAAAGGCGAAACCCAACGCCAACAGAACTCGTGGAAAAGGCTAAATGAATTCAGCACTGACCATAGCAGGGGTCGATATTCAACCCGGCACCGAGCACCAGCTCGAGCTGCCCGTTGCCAGCCTCTACACTGACACTCAGGTCTCGATTCCTGTCCATGTGATCCGGGCCAAGAAGGATGGCCCCAAGGTGTTTGTCAGCGCCGCGGTGCATGGCGATGAACTCAATGGCATAGAGATCATCCGTCGCCTGATCCAGAGCAAGCTTAAGCTGCTCAAGGGCACGCTGATCCTGGTGCCTATGGTCAATGTGTATGGGGTGCTGAACCAGAGCCGTTATATGCCCGACAGGCGCGACCTTAACCGCTGTTTCCCCGGTTCGCCCAAGGGCTCACTGGCGGGACGGGTGGCGCATACCTTCTTAGACAGCATAGTGCAGCACTGCGACTATGGTATCGACCTGCACACCGGGGCGATCCACAGATCTAACCTGCCGCAGATCCGCGCCAACCTGGATGACGAGCAGACCCTGGCCCTGGCCCAGGCCTTCGGTGTGCCAGTGCTGCTCAACGCCAACGTGCGTGATGGCTCGTTGCGGGAGTCGGCGGTTAACAAGGGCACCCGGGTGCTACTGTATGAGGCAGGCCAGGCACTCAGATTCGACGAGCTGTCGATTCAGACCGGTGAGCGGGGGATTCTCAACGTGCTGTCGGCGCTGGGACTGATCCGCAAGCGCAGACAGCGCAAGAAGATAGCGCCCTTTATTGCCAACCGCAGCGACTGGACTCGCGCCTCGGCCAGCGGCTTCGTGTGCGAATTTGTTAAGCTAGGCTGCTATGTGGAGAAGGGCGAGGTGCTGGCAGAGATCAACAGCCCACTAGGCGAGCTGATCCAGAGCGTGGTATCCAACCGCGCGGGCATCGTCATCGGCAAACAGAACATCCCCCTGGTACTGGAGGGTGATGCCATGTTCCACGTGGCCTACTTTGGCAGCGCCGCCGACGAGGTGGCCGAACATATTGAGATAATGAACGATCAGATAATGCCGCTGACCACTCAGACCATCTAAGGCATGAAGAGGCATTAAGCAAGATTGAGGGACAAAGAGCGATGAACAAGATCATCATAGGCAACTTAGAGGCATGCGATCTGCCGGATCTGGGCATCAAGGATCTGCATGTGCGCATCGACACGGGCGCCAAGACCTCGGCCCTGCATGTGGATAACCTCAAGCGGATCAAGGTGGGGGGACGCCCCTATGTCGCCTTCGACCTGCATCCGGATGTGTACGACCTAGAGCAAATCGTCCACTGTAAGGCTCCTGTGCATGACTCCCGCCGCATCAAGTCATCCAACGGCGAGGTGGAGCAGCGCTGCGTGATTGAGACCACACTCAAGCTGGGAGAGCATGAGTGGCCCATAGAGCTGACCCTGAGTAATCGCCAGGACATGACCTACCTGATGCTGCTGGGCAGAGAGGCGATGGGCGATCGCGTTCTGGTGGACCCGTCGGAGAGTTTTCTCATCAACGGCTAACCATCTGTTGCAGTGCCTGTTAAGGCAGGCACTGGCTCCGCCTGTGGCAATGTAAAATGCAGGCTTTCAATGGTTTAGTTAAGGGCTTTCCCTTACACTGTCCCCCAAGCTCAACCAAGGACATCCCCTATGACAATGCCAGACCCCATACCACCAACAGATCAAGCGGCCAGAGACGACCTACTCGCCCGCGTCATCGACATTGTCAGTCATCCCGAGGCCGAAGAACTGCCCTCGCTGGGCTTTATCAGCGACTATTCAGATGCCGATCTGGCCGACCTGCTGGAATCGGTTAGCGATCAATATCGTTCGCCTATCTGCCGTAAGATCCCCATAGACAGAGGCTGGGCGGTATTGCACCTGCTGCACTATGAGACCGCCCGTCACGTCTTAGATCTGCTGAGCCCAGAGCAGCTTCAGGGGCTGGCACGGCGTATCTCAGAGATAGATATCCTCACCTTCGCCGAGATCCTGCCCGGCGATATCGTCGAAGACTACCTGGATCAGCAAGAAGCCCTCACCACAGAGCAGATGCAGCAGGCGCTGAGCTATCAGGACGAAGCGGTCGGCCGTTATCTCAACAACGATATCTTGCGCTCGCGCCCCACGGCCACGGTTGGCCGGGTGTTAGAGAGAATAAACAAGCAGAAACAGCGGGAATATGTGGCCGTCTATGGTGTGGATGCCGAGGGGCAGTTTCATGGTGGCTGCACACTGGAGCAACTCTATCGTACCGATCCCGCCACTCCCTTGGCCGAATGCCTCACCGAGCTCGAGGTCATAGGCGACGAGCAGGATATCACCAAGGTGGCGCAGCAGTTCAATCCTGTGGCGGGGTTCGCCTGGGTGCCGGTTGAGAAAGAGGGCAAGATCATCGGCGCCGTCGCCCTATCGACCCTGATGCACCGCCTCAAGGAGCGAAGCCTGGAGGTGCTGGTATCCGAGACGCCTCAGGATGAGGAAGACCTCTTTACCCCGGTCGGTGTGGCGGCGCGCATGCGCGCCATCTGGCTCACCACTAACCTGCTAACCGCCTTCCTCGCCTCCTGGGTGATCGGCCTGTTTGGCGACGCCTTGCAGCAGGTGGTGGCGCTGGCGATCCTGATGCCAGTGGTGGCCAGCATGGGCGGCATCGCGGGTAGTCAGACCCTGGCGGTGGCGCTGCGCGGTATTGCCCTTAACCACCTGAAACGCAGCAACCTAACCATGCTGCTGGACAAGGAGCTCAAGATTGCCGCCTTCAACGGCGTGCTGCTGGGCGCACTGATCGGCGTGGTGGTGAGTTGGTGGTTCTCCTCCCTGGCACTTGGGGGCATCATCTTCGTGGCGATAGTGTTCAACAGCCTGGCGGCGGCCTCGTCGGGTACTGTGATCCCTTTCTTGCTCAAGCAGATGCGAATCGACCCTGCGGTAGCGGGCTCGGTGATCCTCACCACAGTCACAGATGTGGTAGGCTTCTTCATCTTCCTCGGACTGGGTAGCCTGCTCCTGCTGAGTTAGCCTGACTGAGCTTAACAGGGCTTGAAAACCTAGCCGAGCAGGGCGAAACCTGACACAGGTAAGATTAAAAATACCGAATCTGTGGTAAAACAGCCCGAATTCGATAGAAGGTTGGCAGGCCTTATTCTGCCAACCCGGTTAAACAAGATATAGACTCGATGAAAGCATTGTTTCAAAAGTGGCCATTTCCCCCCGCTCAGGCGATCTTCTTTCTCGCCGGCGCCCTCTGTCTGACGCCGGTGATCTCCTCGCCCATCGCCCTGGTGATAGGCTTCACCTTGGCCAGCCTGGGGCTGGTGCCCCACCAGCTGGATATCGGCGCCCTGACCAAGAAGCTGCTAGCCTACGCCATTATCGGCCTCGGTTTCGGCATTCAGCTCGATGCGGCCATCAGTGCCAGTAGCCAAAATATCGGGCTGATCTTAGGCTCCATCATCTTCACCCTGCTACTGGGCACTTTGCTGGGCAGGCTGCTGAGAGTCGATGCCAAGCTGAGCCATATGATCGCCTCGGGCACGGCCATCTGTGGGGGTAGCGCCATCGCCGCCGTCGCCCCGGCCATCAAGGCCGACAGCCATGACACGGCGATCGCCCTGGCGACCGTGTTCGTGCTCAACTCCATCGCGCTGTTTCTGTTTCCCGCCCTGGGGCATCTGCTGCAGCTGAGCCAGTACCACTTCGGCGTGTGGAGTGCCATCGCCATTCACGACACCTCCTCGGTGGTCGGCGCCGCCTCGGCCTATGGTGACGAGGCGCTGCGCACCGCCACCACACTCAAACTGGCCAGGGCCCTGTGGATAGTGCCTGTGGCACTGGTCAGCGCCATGGCCTTCGGGGGCAATCGACGCAAGGTCGCCGTGCCTTTCTTTATTCTCTTCTACTGTCTGGCGATACTGCTGGCGCACTTTGTGCCTCAGGGACAGGTGCTGTATGACGGCATCTTTGCCCTATCGAAACGTGTGTTGGTGCTCTGCCTGTTTATGATTGGCGCGGGGATCACCATAGGCAAGATGCGCCAGGCAGGAATGCGGCCAATGGCCCTGGGATTACTGCTCTGGCTGATTATCGGCGCGGGATCTTTGCTCTATATCGTCAACTTTAGCTGAGGAACGCCACACCAGGCTCACTATGGCGATAAAGGCTGCCAGCTCCACCAGGGAGCGAGCGAGCCCTGTGGTGAGCCAGGATGCCAACAGGAAGGCGCAACACAAAAGCACTAGCCACTTTTTCATCTTTGCCTCCTTTAATTTAACGAAAGAGTCTGGCGAAATGATTAAGTGGCTATTATTTATTGCCGCCGAAATCTCAGCAAATATCCGTTTTTACTAACAAATAGCTGAATCGGCTAAGGACTAAATCGACTAACTTATGACGGCGTAGGGATCCTTGTCGGCATCACTGTTCCACTGATATTCGGTAAGCACCTCTATCTTCCTCGCCTGGGCCTCTCCAAACTGCTGCGCGATATAGAAGAGCGCCGCGTCTGTGCCGGCCGACACGCCTGACGAGGTCAAGAAACGGCCATCGTCCACCCAGCGGGCGCTAGGCTGCCAGATCACCTTATCGTTTAATCCCGTCACCCAGGCATAGGCCATCTTGTTGGTGGTGGCGCTCACGCCATTAAGCAGATCCGCCTTAGCCAGCAGGGCCGCACCGGTACACACGGAGAACACCTTCTTAGACACCTGCACCTGACGTGTCAGCCAGGTTAACAGACGGGTATCGTCCACCAACTTGCGCGTCCCCATGCCGCCGGGGATCAATAGGAGATCGCACTCGACCACATCATCGAGCAGCCTGTCGGCGACCACTCTCGGCCCCTGGTAACTGCGCACGATAGTCTTTGGGCCGATCAGGGTGATCTCGACGCTAGGCAGATGCCCCAGCATCTCGATGGGACCATGAAGATCTAAGGTTTCATAGTCGTCAAACACCAGAGCCAACACCTTGAGTGGCACGTGAGTATCGGCAAATAACGTGGGGGAAAGGCCCGCGGCGAGAAGTGCGCCGCCGGCCAACATAAATTCTCTTCTGTTCATCGATAACCTAAGCCAGTTTCAATAGGCCGCCAGTGTAACCGCCAGGGCCGACCCCTTCAGCTCGGTCTGAGACTTCTGCTAACCAGCACGCAAATCCCCTGAAACTATGATATCTGACCAAGGCTGCTTCAGTAGAAGGGAGTCGGATCGACACCTAGGCTGCTTGGCGAGACACCGCGCTCGATATGCAGATCGGACTTAAGCAGATCCACCATGGTGACCTCGGTATAGTGTTTATGTTTCAGCGAATAGAAGGTCTTGAGCACTGGATGCAAGGCATCTCTGTCTTTGGCCTCCCAGACGATACCGACGCGGCCGTCGGAGAGCTGCACCAGAGAACCCACCGGATAGACACCGACACAGCGGATAAACTCATACACCAGCTTCTCATCCAGATGGAAGGGGGTCAGGCTGAGTAAGATCTTAAACGCCGCGGCCGGGCTCATCGCCTCCTTGTAACAACGAGTCGCCGTCAGGGCATCGAAGATATCCACGATACAGCTCATGCATCCGTGTAGGGAGATCTCCTCCCCCTCGAGGCCATTGGGATAGCCCTTGCCGTCTAGCTTCTCGTGGTGCATAAGGCAGACATCACGGCTGATCTGCGACAGGCCAGTGGTCTCGGCCAAGATCTCCTGCGCATACACCTGATGCAGCTTCATATGCTCGAACTCTTCCGGCGTCAGGCGACCGGGCTTGTGCAGAATACGGTTATTGACCCGCACCTTGCCAATATCATGCAAGATACCGCCAACCGCCAACTGTTTGAGCTCACTACGCTTTAGCTTGAGGTAACGACCGAAGGTCACCAGGAGGAAGGCGACATTGATGGAGTGCTCCAGCAGGTAGGCGTCTTTAGAACGCAACGCCGAGATACACTTTAACGCGTCGGCATCGTGCATGACAGACTCGAGCATCTTGTCCGCCAGCGCCTCGAAAGGCGCCACCTCGACCGCCTTGCCCTCGAAGGTCTCAGACAAGACCTTCTTTACCAGATCTTTCGCCTCACTCATCAGGCGCTTGGCCTTGTCCTGAGACTGCTCCCTGGTCAGGCGCATTGTTTTTTCTGGCTGCCGCCTAGGCTTGAGTCCGCAGCCTGGTGCCGACTTTTCCAGGTCGATCCAGACATACTGAATACCGTTGCGCACCAGTTTTTCTATGGCTTGTCGATCTTTAATCTGTCCCGGATTGGTGATATTGACTCTTCCCTGATGATCGATAGCCGCAACATACATGCCCAGCGCCAGGTTTGGCACCGGCACCTTCATGACATCCGCTTTTTCGTTCACGCTTTCGGTCATACCGCTTATCCCAAAAAATCACCCGGTTTTCGCATCCACTCCTTCTTAGCCTAGTCTATATCCCTTAGGTTCGGTGCGATTGCCTGTGAAAACACTGTGATAGGAGAGAGTTATAGTATGCCTGGGCGCGAAAAATCACCAGCGGCCAACGAGGATAGTTTCAGCTTCTATGCCCTTCTACCCCCGATGTTTGACGCCGAAAAGTGAGACAAGCTCTTGTAAAGCAAAGACTAATATACTGCTACAAGAAGGTACATTCGATGGCATCGATCAGCCATCGACGCCGGGCACAATTGACGCACGAGCGCTCGATATCGTCGACCTGTTCATCCTCATCATCGGCAATGAAGCCGCCGCACTGGGCCGCCAGTTGCCGCGAAGCGCCATACTCCTCCCCATCTAGGGTCAGTTGCCAGCGCCCGTCGGTTTGCTCAAATGCTTGCTGCATGGTGTTCCTCGCTGATTTTACTCATAGGCCAATTAAAGAGCTGGCCCACTAGTTTTGTCCCGCTAATAGTGTTTGAGCTGCTGCTTGAGGGCGTTACGCCAGCGGCCCTGCTCCTGATACACCAGCAGGGAGACCTGATGATCCCGGTAGACGGCCTTCACCTTGCCCGACAGATAGAGAGGGGTCTTGAAGCAGAGCTGCTCGCCGCTATCGCTGAGCACACGGTCGACGCCGGTCAGCTCGATCACCTCGCCCACGGAGAGCGACACCTCGCCCGCCTCTAACCCAGGCAGTTTAAACTGGCCCTTGATGCGACCATCGTTGCCCTGCAACCTCAGCCCCAGGCCGGCTAAGGCGCCAATCACCCCCTGCCCCGTGCCGCCATGTTCGCTCAGATGTATGCCCAGCTCCTCGGCCAGGGCGTAGGCTTGCGCCTTGGTTTTCACCTCCTCCTTGGCCTGCTCGCCGAAGGCGATGAGGGGAGCTTGTTCAAACGGGCTGTGCAGATCCAACAGGGCGATGCCAGGATCGGCCGCGGCAGCGCTCTGACTGCACAGATGCGCCACGGCAATATCCAAAATTTCCTCTTGTGACTTAGTGGTACGCACCTGAAAACACATGGCGCTGTTGTGTGAGGTATAGGGGATATCCGGATGCACGTATAGCTGATGCCGGGTGACGAAGGCGCAGCGACTCAGGTGATTATCGCTCAGCAGATGCGCAATCTCCTCAGCGATCTCCCCGGTCCCCTTGGTGCCGATATCGTCGGTATCGTCGATACACACCAACCAAGATCTCAACCCAGATGCTCTCACCATGCTTAAATCTCCTCTCTATCTATCAAATCGTGGCTGCGCAGCCGCTCCAACACGGGCGGGACGAGCAAGGCCGCCAGCAGGGCGAAGAAGCTGCCAAACACCAGACTCTTACCAAATTGCAGCGCCACGACTTGTGGACTCAGCCCCACCAGCAGCCCCTCGATCAGCCCCTTACTGGCCCAGGCCAGGGTAGCCACCAGCGCCAGTATGATGCAGCGCCACTTGAGTACCAGCACGCTAGGCAGCAACAGGAGACAGAGATCCATGGCGATCACCGGCAAGCCAAACTTGATCAGCAGCAAGGGGCCACCTTTGCCGACGCCCAGGATCATGGCCATCATGCCCGCCAGCAGGCCACACAGGCTGATGGCACCGCGTTTACCCACAGTGCCGTAGCAGATCAGGTAGAAGAAGCTCATCAGAAACATAGAGTGTCCCGACAGCCCCAGCTTTAGCCTCAGCATCCCCTTCAATGCCACCAAGAGGGTGGCACAGAAGCCGATAAACAGGGCGTCGTGTAGGTTGAATCCTTTATTATTCATCATGATATTTCTCACTAATAGGGCCAGTGGGTCGGCTTGGGATGACGACCAAACTGGCGCAGTCTGGCCGCGGTGGCCATCTGCTTGGATAGCTTTAACAGCTGGATCAGCAGGGGGTAGAGCACGCAATAGATCAGCTCACGCCAATGCTGAGGGCGCCACAGGGACTTAAGCCGAATATTGGCGCCGCGCATCACCTGCATCTGATAGATCTCCCGCGTCTCTTGCCCAAGATAGGGCAGAATGCCGAAACAGGCGGCCAGCACGAAGGCCCACTTATGGGGCAGGCAATAGCTGAGCACCTCTCCCATCCGCTGGGGCGAGCAAGTGATCGACAGCCACCAGCCGGGGATCATGGCCATCAAGATACGGCAGACGGCGATGAGCCCTTCGGGCAGGCGCTCGACCCCATGAAGCAGGAGATACAACAGGCTGGTGATCGCCAACTGGCTGACGAAGATCACCAGTAGCCCCTTGAGCCGCCCGCCCAGATATCGGCCCTGCACCAGCAAGAGCAGATTGATCAGCCCCAGATAATGCAGCCAGGACAGCGGCAGGAGGAAGGCGCCACTGGCCAACCCCAGGGCGAGCAGGATAGACAATGCACACCAGCGGGTGTCGTTAATGGCGAAGTGGCGTTTAGTACGGCGCCCCAGGGGCGCACGCACGCCGCGTCTAGCCCACACGAGAGTACGCCTGACTATCGGCGACCGGTGAGGCGGAGTGGCACTCGAGACGGGCATCTACCACCCGCCAGAGACGATCCACCGGCAGCGCTGCAATCGGCCTGTGACTGGCGATCACCAGGGCGGTGCCCTGCCGGCTCAGCTCGAGAAGCAGCGCCACTATCTTGTCGGTAAAGTGGGCATCGAGCCCGGCAAAGGGGTCGTCTAACAGCAGCAGCTTGGGCCTGAGACAGGCAAGAGATGCCAAGGCGATCAGATGCTGCTGGCCGTAAGAGAGCGTATGGGGCGAGTGTCGTGCCAAGGTGGTCAGCCCGAGTTGCCCCAGCAGGGCGATGGCCCTATCCAGCGGCAGGCCGTAACGCTTGAGGCTAAACTGCATCTCCTCAATCACGGTATTTTCAAATAGTTGCCGACTCGGCCTCTGGTGCAGCAAGGCCAGCTCGGCGCCGAAGCGTCCCAACTTGGGACGCCGACCAAACACCTTGATACCTAAGGGAGCTATGCCCGCCTGGATACCGGCCAGACTCTTAAGCAGTGTGCTCTTACCGCAGCCATTGTCGCCCACCAGCGCCGCAATCTCACCGGGAAAGAGCAGCAGAGACTCGGCATCGAACAGCTTCTGACGCTCACGAAATGCCAGGGTAAAACCATGGCTGTCGATGACGGCGCTTCCCTGAGGCCAGCAGGGCGACTCGCGCCAACACACCTGCTCGGGGCTCGTATCCATCTCTTGCGCCGATAACGCCTGCAGCTGACCCTGGCTTAACTGCCATCTGTGGGTCACCAGCTCCTTGAAGACGCCCTGATGGTGCTCGACGATCAACAGGGCAACCCCCTGCTGCCTGAGCTGGGTTAGTACGGCCGCCAGCTCCTGCACACCCTGATCGTCCAGCTGGGCCCAAGGTTCATCCAGCAAGAGTAGATCCGGCTCGAGCACCAGCTGGGCGGCGATCATCAGACGATAGCGCTGACCCAGCGAGAGACTGGTGATCGGCGTGTCCAGGCTGATGTAGAGGCCGACCCGCCGCAGCGCCGAACGCACCTGCAGCAACATCTCATGGCTGGCGACCCCTAAGTTTTCGAGGGCAAAGGCCACCTCGGCCCCCAGGGTCTGGCGCAGCAGCTGCACATTGGGGTCCTGCATCACCACGCCCAGGGTGGCCCCCTTGGCAATCTCCCGCTCCCCCTCCCAGGGGCGTTCCAGGATCCCCAGCAAGAGCTTGAGCAGGGTCGACTTACCACAGCCGGTATAGCCATGAATAAGATGACACTCGCCGGGAGCTATGGTCAGATTGAGATCCTCAAACAGCGGCTGCGCCGCTGTCTGGAAGTTAAAATGGATCTGACTGAGTCGCACCAGGGCCATGGTTTATGCCTATAGCTGCCAGTTCACGCCCAGGAACACCTGACGGCCCGCCTGAGGCAAGCCTTCGCTCTGATAGTAACGCTCATCGAGCAGGTTAGCGGCCCTGAGGTAGACAGATAGCGCGTCACCGGCGATAGGATGGCTCAACTTGAGATCCACCAGTGTGTAATCATCCAGCGACTTCTCCACCAGCTGCTTCTGGCCGGCAACCTTCTCCTCGGTGTGATACACCTGCCCCATGATATGCTCGACATTCAGGTTGATGCGGGTGGCAAAGCTAAACTCATAGTCCGCCTGTAGCCTGAATTGATGGCGAGGACGGTACTCTAAGGTATCCAGCCCTGGCGCGGCATCCTTGTCTTCGCTGTCGAGGAAGCTGTAGCCGAAGCTCAGCGACAGGTTGTCGATGCTCTGATCGCGCACCAGGAAGTCGACCCCCTTGAACTGATAACGCCCCATGTTCTGATAGATGCCATCGACATCCTTGGCGATATAGTTTTCCGCATCCGTGTAGTAGGCCGCCAGGCTCAGATCTGTGTTGCTGCCCAGCCCCTGCGCCAGACTCAGCTCCAGGTGCTTAGAGGTCTCAGACTCGAGATCCTGATTGCCCGACGAGAGCGAATAGAGGTTACGCATCGAAGGGAAACGTACCTTGCGGGCCACGCCTAGGTTGAGGCGAGTCGCCTCTGCGGCCTGCCAGTAGGCGGAAGCCTGCGCCGAGTAGTCGGACTCGTCTTCGCGCACACGCTGCTGCTCGTGCAGTGCACCGCCCAGGCTGGCACCCACGCTGTCCTGCTGATACTGATATTCCGCCGCCAGGGTATAGAGCCAGGATGAATCGTCGAATGACTCGGCGCCGCCTGAGCCATTACCGCCACCCGAACCGTTTCCGCCGCCGCTACCAGAACCTGAGCCTGAGCCGCTATCGGTACCAGAGCCCGATCCACCACCCGAACCACTACCACCGCCAGTCCCAGAGCCCGAACCGCCGCCGGTTCCTGAACCACTACCTGATCCAGATCCTGAACCAGACCCGCTGCCTGATCCGCTACCAGCATCGCTAGTCTCTATCTTCTTGCTCTCTGACTCCCAGCTCTGATGCTCGGCGATGAGGGCGCCGGTCAACAGGTGGCCCTCATCGAAGTCGGCGATTAGCTGCACATTACCGCCGCTCACCACAGAGCGGCCATCCAGGCTTTGCTGCAGACCGACAAAGCTGTCATCCAGATAACGGTTTTCCAGCACGTCCGACTGATTCTGATAGATGAAGCCCCTCAGGGTCAGCAGCTCGTTAAATCTATGGGCCAAGCCCAGCTGCACCGTGTGGGCGTCGTAGTCATCGATGCGTTCAAATCTCGTCTTGCCGTTGGTGGTACCGTCGACGGTAGGTTTGCCCCAATCGCCGCTGCGCAGGCTAAGGTTTGCCATCAACTGCGTATTATCCGACAGCCAGTAGCTGCCCTGGGCAAACAGGTTATCGATGGTCTTGTCGCTGTTGAAGCGGGTATCGCCCTGCTGCAGCTCGGTATCGGGCTGATCGCCAGACACGGGCCAGCCATCTGTCTGCTGACGAGAGAGCGAAACCAGCCCCTGCCAACGCTCGCCAGAGCCAGCAACAGTCACGTCGCCGTTGAAGGTATCGTTTTCGCTGCCCTCGAGATGGCCGGAGAAACCAGGCACGTCGGCGCCCTGCTTAGTGCGAATGTTGATCACGCCGCCCGCGCCGCCTGGGCCGTAGAGCACAGAGGTTGGCCCCATGGAAACTGTGACCGACTCGATCTGACTTGCGGGTACCACGCTAGGGTCGAACTGACCATCTTCGGCGCCATTGGCCGGTACACCGTTGATCAGATAGATGACATGGCGAGCCTTGAAGCCACGCACGTCGACACGAGGTGTCCCCTGACCGCCGGTGCGCACATAGACGCCGGGGGCATTCTTTAATATCTGATCCAGGCTCTGGGCCCCCATGGCCTGAATCTCATCGGCACCTATGGTCCAGCTGCTGGTTGTCTGCTGTAGCGGCGTCGGCTTCTCGCCTGTGATCACTATGACCTCAGCTACATCTAAGATGGGTTCGTGTTTTACTTCCTCGGCCATGACCAGAGGGCTGGTGGCAACGGCGGCCGCCACGAGAGATAATTTGAGACTAACTGGTTTGTTTTTCATGCTTACTTCGCTGTGTCATTTCCCTATGGCCGTCATTCTTCCGGCTTACACCTGTAGCAACAAGCTAACAAAAACCAAAAACAAACCCAGATCGACAAATTTGAACAAATGCCGTGATGGCGGCAGTAGACAAGGGACATTTTGTCCAGTGTAAAACCTTGATTAGACAAAAATACACAGGATAGAAATGCTTCCCAAATAAGTGACAAATCTCTCTTTTCTTGGGCAAGCTCACAGCTTAACTGCCTGTAACTTGACAGCTAACAGTCGGCACATTAGTTTGTGGTAAAGATTCTTATTACCAATTCAGATAAGTCTCAGTTTCGCCGCGTTTGATGTCCTTACCCGCCTTCAAACCCACGCACTTTTTTACCAGGTTGGAGTATTTCTTGAGCGTTTCCTCGCTGCCACAGGCCATACAATCCTTATCCCGCAAGCTAGAAAAAATCGACATACACCCTCATGGTGAGCCGATCATTCAGTTATCGGTCACCGCCTGTGTTATGCCGATGATCGCCTGGCTTGCCAGCCAGCCTTGCTACCCGAGGATCTATTGGCATGGTCGCGACACCCAGGAAGAGGTCGCTGCTCTGGGATGCTGTAAAGATTTCATCTTTGAAGATGCGGTAGACGACAATCAACTCTCCCAGGCCTATCAAGCCCAAAAGTCGCTATCGACTAATCAGGAGATACGCTACTACGGTGGGGTTGCCTTCGATCGTCATACCGAGTGCTGGCCCGAATATGGTCGCGCCCATTTCATCCTGCCAAGGATTGAACTGAGGCGCAGTGGCGATGAATACAAGCTGCTGGTGAACCTCAATATCGAGTCTCGCAGCATAGAGCAAGAGCGCAATCTGGCGCTGCAAGCCTTGGCCGCCTTGATACCGCCCAAGCCACTGGCACTACCGAATAAGATACAACTACTGAGTCGCAGTGACCGTCCCAACAAGTTACGCTGGCACGAACTGGTCAATCAAGTCACTCAAGAACGCTTTATTCAAGACACCCCCAAAGTTGTGCTGTCACGCCTGACTCAGCTTGAGGTCAACGAGAAAGTAGATCCCTGGATGCTGCTGGCCAGCTGGCAGGGGCGTAATCAGAACAGTTTTCAGTTTGGCTTTCAATTCAGTCCGGACAGCGCCTTTATCTCCTGTACCCCCGAACGTCTCTACCGCCGTCGTCAACGAGAACTGTTTACAGAGGCGTTAGCGGGAACGACGACTCGAGGGCTCAACGAAACCGAAGATGCTATGCTGGCGCAGCAGTTGCTGGACGACACCAAGAACAGCCATGAAAACCAGCTGGTGCGCGAGCATATTGTCGACGCCCTGACGCCGCTGAGCAACTATGTGGGTGCCGATGAGTTGGCCAAGGTGTTTAAACTTAGTCATATCCAGCATCTGCACAGAGCCATTCGCGCCGAACTCAAGCCGGGGGTGAACGATTTTCAGATCCTGCAGGCCCTGCACCCCACTCCAGCAGTGGGTGGCCTGCCAAAAGCCTCAGCCATCAACTTTATCCGTCAGCGGGAAGGCTACACACGTGGCTGGTACGCTGGGGCCTGTGGCTATTTCAATAAGTATGAGAGCGAATTTGCGGTGGCGATTCGTAGCGCCCTGCTCGAACCTGGGCGCATCAACCTGTTTGCCGGTGCGGGAATTGTCTCGGGCTCTGAAGCCGAGGCGGAATGGAACGAGCTAGAGAATAAGCTCAAGACCATAATGTCTATTCTCACCGAGGTGTAATTGAATTGGCGACTGGCACTCGGGCGCGATAGCTGATGTTGGCCCTAAATAACCTGTCCAGCTCGCCACTGGCAGTCATACGGGCCATGGCACGGTTAAAGATCGCCTTCAAACGCTTGCCCTTCTGTGTCTGAGGAAACACAAAGAACACCTCTGGATTCAACACGTTTTCCTTGATCACATATTGCTAGGGTCGGTTTAACTGGCTGGCAAGCCAACAAAGAACGCTTATAGTCGAGCACGGCGTCTATCTTACCGCTGTTAACATGGTTGAGCATCTGCAGCAGATCGCTACTTTCCTCGTAATACATGGGCACTTTGATAAAGGTATCGTATCGATACTCCAGCAGCGCCTTTACCTTCTTCTTTTTCAGGCTGTTGATATCCTGCCAGATGGCGGCCAGCTCAGGCGTGAGCGCCACATCCACCTGATCCACCTCCACCGGCAGCTCACAATAGTAATCGGGTTTAACTTCGTCGATATAGAAACCCAAACCTACATCGACCTTGTGCTGCACCATGTAAAGAGCACGGGAAAAAGGTACAAAATCCACCGAGAGTTTCCATTTGGGGGCGGGGAAGGCACTTTGCAGCAGTGCAAGATAATAACCCTTGCCATCGAGCGTACTGTAGCCGGGCCAGTTGCCGGTTACCACAGTGATCTCCTCCGCTTCCTCGGACATGACCACCCAAGATGCGCCCTGTAACATACAAGCGCACAAGAAGACCATAAGATAACGCCAAGATCTCATCACACCTCCCCGAAAACATGGTGGATATCCATCAAGTGTAGCCCCTAAAAATCAATTCACTGGGACAAAAGCGGAGAAAACAGCGCAAAATCCTTGCTCATTTGATCCTAATGACTATAATTTGCCGCCCTGTCGTCTGGGCATATCCCGGGCAACAACGAACCGAGGCGCAAGCCTTACCCTAATTTCTAAGCGGGTTCCCTCACCCCGCGTTAACCCACTAAAAAGGCCACAAGATGTTAATGTTATCCCCGGCGCAGATTCAGCGTGCGCTCCTGCTGCTTGTCAGCTTTCATATTGCCATAATCACCGCAAGTAACTACTTGGTTCAGCTGCCCTTTCAGCTATTTGGTTTTCATACCACCTGGGGCGCCTTCAGCTTTCCCTTCGTCTATCTGGCCACAGATCTGACGGTGAGAATCTTCGGCCAACAGTCGGCGCGTAAGATCATCCTCAGAGCCATGATACCGGCGCTGGTGATCTCCTATCTGATCGGCGTACTCTTCCATCAGGGCAGTTTTCAGGGTGGCGACGCCTTGCAAGCGTTCAACAGCTTCGTGTTTCGTATCGCCTTCGCCAGCTTCGCCGCCTATCTGGTCGGCCAGCTGATGGATATTACCGTGTTCGCCCGCCTCAGACAGGCCAAGGCCTGGTGGGTCGCACCGGCCGCCTCGACGGTCGTTGGTAACCTTATCGACACTCTGGTGTTCTTCAGCGTCGCCTTCTACGCATCGAGCGACCCCTTCATGGCCGAGCACTGGATTGAAATCGCCAGCGTCGACTATGGTTTCAAGCTGATCGTCAGCCTGGGGCTCTTCCTGCCTGCCTACGGCGTCTTGCTCAGGGTACTGCAGGAGCGAATTTTGCGAGAAGGCCAGACAAAATCGCAGACCGAACTGGCCTGACCAGTTGATTTGTACTATCATCGCGGCACTCAAATTTTCACCAGTGCCGCCATGCTAGCACCGACTTTGGAGAGCCAAGATGTACACCACAAGTATTGAGCATCACACCCAACTGAGCGATGAGCTCATCGACACCCTCATCGGCCTGAGCCAACAGGTACCCGAATTCGACGGGCGTCATCAGGCGGCAGATTATCAATCACGTCTGAGCGGCAAGCCATTTCTGGTGCAGCTGATCCGCATCGAGGGCGAACTGGCAGGCTACAAGATTGGCTATGCCGAGGCCAATGGTGAGTTTTACAGCTGGCTGGGTGCCATACTGCCTGAGTTTCGCCAGCTAGGGCTGGCCAAGGAGATGATGCAAGATCAGGAGCGCTGGGCCAAGGCGCAGGGCTTCAACACCCTGGCGGTTAAGACCTACAACCGCTTCGCCAGCATGTTACAGCTGCTGATAAAACAGGGCTACAAAATCGCCGGCCTGGAAAATTCCACAGCCAATATCGATGATAACAAGTTGGTTTTAAACAAGTTGCTGAGCTAGCACCTGTTAATCGTGAATCTTTACACGATAAAAGCTTGCAAACCCAAATGATAATTATTACTATTTAGGTGCGTTCCAAAACTCAGTCTGTTTTAAGCACTTCATCTCTGCTTACTATGATGAGTTCGCAAGCACAACATTGCTCACACACTCTTTGTGGCCGGAATATTAATATTCCGGCTTTTTTTATCTAAGGAAGGTGCGAATAAGTCCCGTGCTTGCTCTGCGTGTGCTTAAAGTGGATAGATGCTAGGCACAGTTTGCAGCGAATGGCCCTAGTCCTTCGCAAGAACTGTAACGCAGCAAATACCGCTGTAAGCCTCGCCCTGCGGGGCTTTGATAGCAACACCATTTCGGCGTTATTCAACTTCAGCAGGCCTCGGCATGCCCTCAGTTGAATGCCTTGAACTGTCGCTGCTATCAAAGCCAGAGCTGTGCCCCTCATAGGGCGGATTGAACTGATCGTCTATCGCCTTGTGATACAAGCCTATGGTAAACAGTGTCCCCTTACCGACCGTGGAGCTGACCTCTATGGTGCCGCCGATCCGCTTGATGATGCCGTAACTCAGGGAGAGTCCCAGTCCGGTACCATCCTGGCGCGTGGTATAGAAAGGATCGAAGATGCGCCCCAGCTGTTCCTCGGGGATCCCTTTACCCTCATCTTCCACCTCTATCTTGACCCCTATGGGCTCACCGCCCTGCACCCAGTCATAGGTGCGGATCCAGATGCGTCCCTGTCCATCCATGGCGTGGGCGGCGTTAACCACCAAGTTAATCAGCACCTGTAATAGCTGGGGGCGATTCACCTCGATTGGATAGCTGGCGTTGAGATCCTGGATCAGTACCACCTCCTGCTTCTTGATGGAGTGGCGTACCAGTATGGTCATCTCCTCGACGATAGGCGTAAGCTGATGCATCTCCAGTGGCGCGTTGAACTCGCCGGGACGACTGTATTGCAGCAGGCTGCGAATAATGGTGCTGATGCGGCCCACCTGCTCGATGACGATATCTATCTCTTCCTCGACATCCTCGGCCTTGGCGCCGAGTTCAGACTTGAGCAGCTCCATGTTGCCCAAGATCACCGCCGTCGGATTGTTGATCTCATGGGCGATCCCCGCGGTCAACTCACCCAGGGCGGTTAGCTTCTCGTTGGTCACCAGTTGCTGACGCGTCTCGTTCAGCAGAGCCACGTTACGCTGCAGCTCCTCCGTCTTCTCTTGCAGGCTGCGGGTACGCTCCTCGACCTTAACCTCCAGCTGCTCGGCCGCCGCCTGGATCTGCGAGTTACGCCGCTGCAGCAGATCCAGCATGCGGTCGAACTGTTCGGCCAAATTAGCCAGCTCGTTGTCGCGCTCCAGTCCCAAGGAGCCTATGCGCAGGTTGCGCCCCGACTGCACCGCCTTCACCACGTGGTGGATCCGCTCAATCGGCTGCAACAGGCTATAGGCGCCGCGGTAGACCAACAGGCCAGAGACCAGCAGCACCAACATGAGTATGGTGCCCAGCTCTATGATGTTAAGCAGGTAGTTATGGATAAAGGGCGACTCGGAAAATCCCGTGTAGATCATGCCGATGCGCTCGCCGCGAATATCTTTAAGCGGGGCATAGGCCGAAATGAACCAGTCGTTGTAGACGAAGGCGCGATCGACCCATAGCAGGCCCTGCACCAACACCTTCTGCCGCACCTCTTCCGACACCAGACTACCCAGGGCCCGGCCGCGCTTCTCGCTGTCTTGAGGGAAGAAGTTAAGCGGTACATTGGTGCTGATACGGGTGTTATCGAGGAAGATGGTTACCGTGCCGATGGAACGCTCTGGCAGGGTGCCCTTGTCGTACACCAGATCGCGAATATGATCCACGATACGAATATCGCGATTGAGTAAGATGCCGCCGTCCAGATACCAGCCCACCTTGCCATCGCGGCCCAGGATAGGCAGCAGACTGCGGCTCAACATGCCGCGCTTCTCGACATCCTTACTCGGTTTCTGGGATCTTGGAGTATCCACCAGGGTGATCACCGCCTCCTGCTCGAGGTTGGGCGACAGCCGGGCCAGACGTTGTGGCTGGAGCACCATCAAGCCCGAGAAGGGTTGGTTGTCCTGTATCTTAGGCAGCATCACCCTAAGGTCTGGGTCCTGTGCCGCCTCGGCGACGCTGACCAGGCGCAGAAAGTCCAGATCCAGCTCGGCCTGCTTCTGCTTGAGCAGCTCGGCCAGCTTGGCTCTGGCGGCCTTAGTGTCTCCATCGAGATCGCGAAATTCGTTCTGAAATTCCCAGGAGGCACACACCAGCTCCAGCTGATTTTCCTGCTTCTCCTGTACCGAGATGAGCGTATTGCTTGCCACGGTCAGGTCGGCCTTCACCTTCATGAAGAGCTGCTTGCCCGTGTAGCTGATGTTCCAGTAGATGGTGATAAACACCAGGCTCACCAGGGTGAGCAAGATGGGCAGCAGAGTCAGAATCAGGATGCGATAACGCACCTTGGCCTGTAGTTGCTGCCAGTTGACACCAAAGAGACGCGAGAAAAAAGACACCGTTATTCTTCCTCGAGGTTATTGAGTTCGAACCACTCTTTATATTTACGATCCAGTGTCTTACGGGAAACCCCGAGATCGCGTGCGGCGGCAGACTTATTGCCCTGGTGCAGGTCGACTACCGAGGTCACATGGTGTTTCTCCACCTCTTTGAGCGACCAGTCAAGGGGATAACCCAGCTCGCCGGCCACCTCTGACTTAGGCTGCTGCTTCCAATATTCCGCCGGTGGCTTACCCAGGAGGATACAGCGCTCTATCATGTTGCGCAGCTCACGTATGTTGCCCGGCCACTCATGCTGTTGCAGCTTGAGCATATCCTCGTGGCTCCATACCACCTCCTTGACCCCCAGCTCGGCGGCCAGCAGGCGGGTGAAGTGATGGGTCAATTCCACCACATCTTCCGGGCGTTCGCGTAGCGGCGGGATCACTATGTCGAGCACATTGAGTCGATAGAAGAGATCGCGCCTGAAGTTACCAGCCTCCACCTCGTCCGCTAGCTTGCGGTTGGTGGCCGCCAACACCCGGACATCGATATTGATCTCTTTCTCGCTGCCCACGGGTCGTATGGTGCGTTGCTCCAGCACCCTGAGCAGGGCCGTCTGCATCTTGAGCGGCATCTCGCCGATCTCGTCGAGGAAGATGGTACCGCCCGAAGCGAAGCTGAACAGGCCCTCGCGATTGCCCTTGGCGCCGGTAAAGGAGCCGGCGGCATGGCCAAAGAGCTCGCTCTCCAGTAATTCCGGGGCGATGGCGCCACAGTTAACCGGCACGAATGGCCCCTGACGACCACTGAGCAGATGCAGCTGCCTGGCCACCAGCTCTTTACCCGTGCCCGACTCGCCCTCAATCAGGATAACCGCGTTGGTGGGTGCCACCCGCTCGATCACATGTTTCACTTCCATCATGGCATCGCTGCTGCCTATGATGGTGGAAGACTGGCCGATGGAGACCTCACGGCGCAGCATGAGATTTTCGCGCTTAAGCAGGCGACGCTCGATACAGCGATCCACCGCCTTCATCATCTGTTCCAGGTGGAACGGCTTCATGATGAAGTCGGAGGCACCGGCGCGTAGCGCCTTGATGGCCACGTCCATATCGGCATAGCCAGTCATAAAGATGATGTCTGAGCGCCGCTCCTGATCGCTCAACGCCTCGTCCCATTCGATGCCGGAACGGCCCGGCAGGCGAATATCGACGATCAGCAGATCGAAGTGACAGCGGCTCCTGAGCTGCTCGGCATCTTCGACGCTGCCGGCGGTTTCCACCAGGGCAAACTTCTTCGACAGCGCCTTCTTCAGGAAGCTGCGCATGCCCGGCTCATCGTCGACGATAAGCACAGATACGGCGGAAGGTAGGGGCTTCATCTCTTTATTGGGCTGGCTCATATTGTCTTCTTTTGGACATTTTGACTCATATTGAACAGATTCTAGCATCAAACCTCGGCTAATTGGTCACCCTGAACCAGTAGAATCACGCTCTGGGACATTATGTCTGGCGACAATTTACCGAGCTTGCGATCTGCTTCACACTTTGCTGGCAACTTGTGAGCTTTTTTTGCAGATAATAGATCTGGCACTGTTTTTGCTGAAACAGTCTCGTTATTTACACATGATCCGCGTGATCTCGGCAACATCACGCATTCAGCCAATGCCAAGGAGCAAAAATGCTAAAGCTAAAATCAATAATCAGCCTAGCGATCGTCGCCAGTGCCCTTACGTTAACCTCTGCCCAGGCAGAAGAGGTCATTAAACTGGCCACCACCACCAGCACAGAAAACTCTGGCCTACTCAAGCACCTACTGCCTAAGTTCGAGCAAGAGTCTGGCTACAAGGTACAGGTCATTGCCACAGGTACTGGTAAGGCGCTCAAGCTGGCTCGCCAGGGCGATGTTGATGTCGTCATGACCCACGCCCCAGCGGCCGAAGCTAAATTCGTTAACGAAGGCTATGGCATCCTGCCACGCGGCATCATGGAAAACGATTTTGTGATCTTGGGCCCGAAAAATGACCCAGCGAAGATCCGCAGCAGTAAGACAGCTGAAGAAGCCTTTGCTAAAATAGCCGACTCTGGCGCGGGCTTCGTCTCTCGTGGTGACAACTCAGGTACCAACATGAAAGAGTTGATCATCTGGAAAGGCGCCAAGGTTGAGCCGACATTCGATGGCTATCGCGCCGTAGGTCAAGGCATGGGTAAGACACTGCTGATGGCAAACGAGCTTCAAGCCTACACACTGTCTGACCGTGGTACTTTCGTTGCCTACAAGGCGAAGTTAGATCTCGCGGTTGACTATGATGGTGGTCAGACATTGGCTAACCCTTATCAAATCATGTTGATCAACCCAGAGAAATACCCAGATCTGAACCACAAAGGTGCTAAGGCCCTGAGTGACTGGCTGATCGGCAACGAAGCCCAAGGCATGATTAACGGCTACACCGTACAGGGTGAGCAACTATTTAAGGCAACATATAGCGAATGAGTGAAGGCTGGTTAGCCCTATTACAGCAGGCGTTGAGCCTGCTGTTTTCATTAGACCCAGATGTTTGGTCTATCGTCAGCGTCTCTTTTTCTGTCTCTTTTGCGGCGCTGGCGATCACCCTGATTCCCTCTATGGTGCTGGGCTTCGTGCTGGCCTTCGCCCGTTTTCCCGGACGTTGGTTTGCCACTAACCTGGTACAGACGACACAGTCGATCCCAACCGTGGTGATCGGCCTGCTGGTCTATCTGATGCTGACCCGCATGGGTCCCCTGGGGGATCTAAAATGGCTATTTACCCAGAAAGGCATGATACTGGGACAGATGATGATCTGCGCCCCCGTGTTAATCGCCATGAGTCAGGCCGCCTTTACCAGCGTGGACAAGCGAGCCTGGGAAACCTCACGCACCTTAGGCGCCTCCTGGCTGCGCTCAGTCTGGTTGGTGTGTCGCGAACTCAAGGTACCACTTTTGATGGCCATAGTCGCGGCCTTTAGTCGCATCCTGACCGAGGTGGGTTGCTCCATGATGGTGGGCGGCAACATTGCCGGCGTCACCCGAAATATCCCCACCGCCATCGCCCTGGAAACCAGCAAGGGCGACTTCGCCCAAGCCATCGCCCTGGGACTGGTTCTACTCATTCTGGCCTTGGTGCTTAACTTTACCCTGGGTACCCTCAGGGGCAGAGCCGAACCGAGGAGCCTTTAGTCATGGTCAAGATCATCGCCAACAACATAGAGATGCGCTTCGGCAGCCGCCAGCTATACCACTTCGACCGCCTCAGTCTGACCCAACATCAGACCATACACCTGCAGGGTGACAATGGCAGCGGCAAGACGACCCTAATGAAGATGCTGGCCGGCCTGCAGGCACCTAGCCTAGGTGAGATCCACACAGAAGGCTTTGAGCCTAGCCCCTGGTGGCGCCGCAATCCCTTGCTCGGCAAGGCTGTCTATCTGCATCAACACCCTTATCTGTTCGATGGCAGCGTGGCCTACAATCTCAACTATGTGCAGCCATTTTGCGACATGACGGAGCAGGAGATCGCCTCGCGCACCCAGACGGCTATCGAGATGGCCCAGCTAGGCGGCCTGCTCAACCAAAGAGCCGCCAGCCTCTCCGGCGGCGAGCGTCAGCGCCTGGCCATCGCCCGCGCCTGGATCATGCGCCCGCGCCTGCTGATGCTGGACGAGCCCACCTCCAACATGGACAAGCTGTCCCAACAACTGGTGCTCACCATGGTCAGCCATCTGAAACAGCAAGGCACAGGCATGCTGATCTCCAGCCATCAGAGCTGCTTGCTCACAGGCTTGTGCGAGCAGACCTGGCAGATCCACAATCAGGCTATTCAGGTCAGCCCATCGGGCATAGATGAGTGCCCCTTCACCCCATCACAGCAGGAGCTGAGATATGTCACCGCAAATTGATGCCGTGATCCTTGCCGGCGGCATGGCCAGACGCATGGGCGGCAACGACAAGGGACTGGTCGAGTTAAACGATCAGCCGATGATAAAACACGCAATCGACAGGATAAAACCTCAGGTTAAGCAGATCCTGATCAACGCAAATCGCAACCAGGACCGCTATGCTGAGTTTGGTTATCCAGTATTGAGCGACGAAGACTCGGGTTATCTGGGGCCGCTGGCCGGCATGATCACCGCGCTGGGGCAGACCCAGGCCGACTACCTGATGGTGGTGCCCTGTGATTGTCCGCTGCTGCCGACGGATCTGGTGCCGCGCATGCTCGCCACCATAGAGGCCCAAGGGGCCGAGATGGCCGTGGCCAGCGACGGCAAGCGAGAACAACCTGTGGTGCTACTGATGAAACCGGCGCTGCGAGAATCGATGAAGGCCTTCCTAGACGCCGGCGAGCGTAAGATCGATTTCTGGTATGCCAAACACCACTGCGTCGTGTGTGACTTTTCCGATCAGCCCAATGCGTTCGTGAACGTCAACACGCCAGAACAAAAACAACAACTTTCCGAGGCAATTGCCCACTAAAAATAGAGGTGTACATGAGCGTACCGTTTAACAATCCACTGCCGATCCCCGTCCTCGGATTTTGCGCCTACAGTGGCACAGGCAAGACCACACTGCTGAAGAAGCTGATCCCCGAACTCAATCGCCGGGGTCTGCGTCTAGCCGTAGTCAAACACGCTCATCACAACTTCGATGTGGATATTCCCGGCAAGGACAGCTACGAGATGCGCAAGGCAGGTGCCCGCCAGATGCTGGTCGCCTCCCACGTACGCTGGGCCCTGATGACAGAAGAACCTGTCGAAGATGCCCCAGAGCTACCTCACCTGCTGGCTCAGATCGAGGCCGACAAGGTAGACATCGTCCTGGTAGAGGGCTTCAAGAAGCTGGCCCTACCCAAGATAGAGCTGCACCGCGCCGCCCATGGCAAACCCTTTATCCATACCCATGACGACAACATTCAGGCCATCGCCTGCTGCGACGAGACTCAATTACCCTCGGATCTTAGACGCCTGGATATCAACGACGTCGGCCAGATCGCCGACTTTGTTATCGAATACGCCAACAACTGGCGCCCCTGTGCACCATCGCTCCCCCTCGCTCCCGAGTGTGGCTGCGAACTCGATACCAGCAAGACGCTGTCGGTGAGACAGGGGATAGATAAAATTCTTTCTTACGTCACACCAGTCTCTGCCACCGAAGAGGTGACCATCGATGACAGCACAGACAGGGTTTTGGCCGAGGATGCCATCTCGCCGGTGGACGTGCCCCAGCATACCAACTCGGCGATGGACGGTTTCGCCTTCGCCTATTCAGATCCCATGCTCGCCAGCTACACCTTAGTGGGCGATGTGATGGCCGGTCACAGCTATCAGGGCACACTCAAGCCCGGCGAGGCGGTGCGTATCATGACGGGCGCCCCCATGCCTGAGGGTGCCGATACTGTGCAGATGAAAGAGATGGCAGAGGACCGCGGCGACGCCGTCAGCTTCCAGGGCAATATCAGCCTGGGACAACACGTTCGCCAGGCCGGTGAAGATATCGCCAAGGATCACACGGCGCTGGGGGCCGGAAACAGACTCAAGGCCGCCCATCAGGGCATGCTGGCCTCGCTCGGCTTTGGCAGGCTGCCCGTATATCGTCGCCCTAGGGTCGCGGTATTCTCCACAGGTGACGAGGTGTGCCAGCCGGGCGAGCCATTGAAACCCAACTGCATCTACGATTCCAACCGCTTCACCATCAAGTCCATGGTCAAACAGCTGGGCTGTGAGGTGATCGATCTCGGCATCATCGAAGACAGCGAGGCCGCCCTGATCGACGCACTGCAAGGAGCGGCGCAGCAAGCCGACGTGGTGATAAGCTCGGGTGGCGTCTCGGTAGGCGATGCCGACTTTATCAAGTTAGCGCTGGCCAAGGTTGGACAGATCAACTTCTGGCGCATCAACATGCGCCCGGGTCGCCCCCTGGCCTTCGGTCAGATTGGCGACAGCCTCTTCTTCGGCCTACCGGGCAACCCTGTGGCCGTGATGGTCTCCTTCATGCAGTTCGTGCAACCGGCGCTGCGCAAGTTGGCAGGAGAACAGGAATGGGCACCGACATTGGTGCCAGCCGTCGCCGACTGTGCGCTGCGCAGCCGCAGCGGCCGCACCGAGTTCACCCGTGGCATCTATCATCTGGGCAGCGATGGCCGCCTACATGTCACCAGCACGGGCGCCCAGGGCTCAGGCATGTTGAGCTCCATGGTGAAGGGAAACTGCCTTATCGTGATCGCCGAGAAAGACGAGCAGCTCAACGTGGGCGATACCGTTTATATTCAACCCTTTGTCGATCTCTTATAGACGACAATAGCAACAGCCAGGCGGGCAAGCAGCCCTTACCCGCCGCCCTAGGTGATTCTGTATGAGTTTAATCGTCGATACCTTTGGCCGTACGGTCGAATATCTCCGCCTCTCGGTAACCGACAGATGCGATTTTCGCTGCGTCTATTGTATGAGTGAAGATCCCTGTTTTCTCGACAGAGAGCAGGTGCTCAGCCTGGAGGAGCTGGCCTGGATAGGTCAGGCCTTTACCGAGCTAGGGGTGAAGAAGATCCGCCTCACCGGTGGCGAACCCTTAGTACGCACCGATTGCGACCAGTTGGTCAAACTGCTGGGCCAGCTTCCCGGCCTCAAAGAGCTGTCCATGACTACCAATGGTTCGCGCCTGAGTAAGTTTGCCGGCAAGATGCATGAGGCAGGCCTGAGCCGCCTCAACATCAGCTTAGATACCCTAAAGCCCGAGCTGTTTACCCAGCTGACCCGCAACGGCAATCTGGAGCGGGTGATTCAGGGTATCGATGCCGCCAAGGCCGCTGGCTTCAAGCGCATCAAGATCAATGCAGTGATCCTGCGCGGTCAGAATGACGATGAGGTATTGGATCTCATCGAGTTTTGCCGCGAGCGCGAACTGGATATCGCCTTCATCGAGGAGATGCCCCTTGGGGTCATCGACGAGCGCAAGAAGAGCCGCCACTGTAGCAGCGACGAGGTCAAGGCGATCATCGGCCAGCGCTACCCGCTAAGCGTCTCCAACAAACGCACCGGCGGCCCGGCACGCTACTACACCATGCCCGGCAGCAGCATACATGTAGGCTTCATCTCACCCCACAGCAACAACTTCTG
Source organism: Shewanella sp. Isolate7 (assembly GCF_022398425.1). Classification (NCBI taxonomy): domain Bacteria; kingdom Pseudomonadati; phylum Pseudomonadota; class Gammaproteobacteria; order Alteromonadales; family Shewanellaceae; genus Shewanella; species Shewanella sp. Isolate7. The sequence goes on from NZ_JAKEVJ010000046.1 coordinate 29,772, forward strand.
CCATGAGTGTAACCGGGTACGTGTCACGGTTGAGGGACGCCTGCTACTCTGCCTGGGCAATGAAAACTCGGTAGATCTCAAGGCGATCGTCAGGGAATACCCGGGCGATATCGCGCGCCTGAAACAGGCGATTCTCGAGGGGATTAAGCACAAACCCAAGGAGCACCACTTCGGCCCCGAGGGAGAAACCCAGATCCTGCGCTTTATGAATGCCACCGGCGGCTGATGCCCTGGGCCATTTTCGATGATAGACTCGTACACATCTTAATTTGATTGATGCTGACTCGAGATGGCCCTGACCAGAAGAAAATGGAATAACATCATCATCTTCGCCTCCATCGCCATGGTGGCGATACTCACCTTTTTAGATCGTCAACGCCAGACGATCCCGGATGACGCCCAGCCACTGTTCGATCAACAGGCGCCGCTGGCTCAGCTGCAATATGATGACCTCTGGCTGGCCGAGCAGGGCTTTGGCTGGCAGTGCGACCCTAGGGTGTTCAACTGCCGCCAGTGGGCCGAGGCCTGGGGAGGCATACAGGTCTCTCCTATTGCTAAGCCCACAGACCTAAGCACACAAGCCCACGAGCTGGTGCTGCAGATCCGTGATATAGAGACGCCGCAGCTCTGGCTCTTCTATCCCGACGAGGGGCTACTCAGCTCTCCCGCCGGAAATTGGTACCAGATCCCACCGAGTCTGCGCCCACAGCTTACGCCGATCCTCAAGCTCGATAACCCCTAACAAGTTAAACGAAGAGATTTATATGCCCGAACTCCCCGAAGTCGAAGTGACCCGCCAAGGGATCTCCCCCCACCTGCTAGATCAGGAGGTCACAGGATTAACCGTGCGCAACGCATCCCTGCGCTGGCCCGTGCCCGAAGTAGCCCAGCAGATAGTGGGCCAGACCATCAGAGGGATACGCCGCCGCGCCAAGTATCTGCTGCTGGATACCGATGCCGGCACCACGATCGTCCACCTGGGCATGTCGGGCAGCCTGCGTATCCTGCCCAAGTCGACACCCGCGGAGAAGCATGATCATATCGATCTCGAACTGGCCAGCGGCAAGGTGCTCAGGTTTAACGACCCAAGACGTTTCGGCGCCTGGCTCTGGTGCGAGCTGCCAGAAGCCGCCCATCCCCTGCTGTCCAAACTCGGGCCCGAGCCACTAGAGTCAGGCTTTAACCTCGGCTATCTGGCCAAGGCGCTGGAGGGCAAGAAGAAGGCGATCAAGCTCTGCCTGATGGATAACCATATAGTTGTAGGCGTGGGGAATATCTATGCCAACGAGGCGCTGTTTGCCGCCGGCATACATCCACAGGCCGAGGCTGGCCGCATCGATATGGAGCGGCTAACCGTGCTGGTCGCCGAGGTAAAACAGATACTGACTCAGGCGATCAAACAGGGGGGAACAACCCTCAAAGACTTTACCAACGCCGAGGGAAAACCCGGTTATTTCGCCCAGAAGCTACATGTATACGGCCGCGGCGGCGAGACCTGCACCCAGTGCGGTCACCTGCTGAGCGAGATAAAACTCGGCCAACGGGCCACCGTCTTCTGCGGCCTCTGTCAGCCGAGATAATCCTAACGTTAAAAACGCAAAAAGGCTGACAAAGTGTCAGCCTTTTTTACTATGCCAAAGCCTAGAAGCTAAAGACGAGAAACTAGAAGCGATACTCATAGCTGCCAAACAGGGTCGCATTAGTATCTTTATCGTCGACCTCAAATTCAGACTGAGATACAGTGCCACCTAGAGTCACCATGCCACTCCACATGGGCTGACGATAGCTAAACTCTAATTCAATTAGGTCTTCTTTCTCTGTTTTCGGTGCCCAGCCATTATCAACGACAACGCCATCTTTGTTTAACTTGGCGTATCTCAGTATTGAAGTAAAGCCTCGGCTATTACTGAACTGACCAATCAAACCTAGGGCAATCACCTTGGCATCACTATCATAGGTACTGCCTAGGGCGCGCTTATAGTAACGATTACCACTTCTATAGATGCTATGCTCATAGAAGCAATTAAATACGCTACTACTGGCACCACAATCGACCATGGTATCAGTATACTCAGCGAACAGTTTATATTGCTGATCATCAATCTCGAAACGAGTATCTATACCAGTTAGACTCGCACAATCAACTATGTTCCACGGCGCTTTACCGTTAGAATCTTCGCAGGTTCTGTCTAAGTAGATGCCGACAGGAATATCGAACCAAGTATCAGCATAACGAATATCAAATCCTGCCATCTGATTACCATAGTTAGTACAACCACCACCAGTATCATTGCGGCAGTCTTTCTCACCTATTATCGCCTTAGCCCAAGTTTTCCAATCACACTCTTGGCCTTCACCACAAAACTGCATGGTCCAAGAGAAACCCACTTCAATTTGACGTAATGGCCTGACGGTACCACGAAAATTCCATAGCAATGCCTTAGGTGCATAGCGCTCATTTTCCATCAAGCTAAAGCCAGTGGTTAAGGTCCAAGGGCCAGCCCAAGACAACCAAGGGGTTTCAAAACCATGGGCATCATTGCGAGTGAGCATAATAGATGGCATAGGTCTGGCGTTATTTGATTTATGCAAAGCTGAATCAAAGCTTGGTCCCCACCACTGATTTATCGCACCAGCGCTTAATACCCAGTTGCCCAGAATCATTGCTACATAGGACTCATCGATTCTCAGGGTTTTATCATCGCTAGGGTCTAAGGCTGCGGTACCTGACACCTTGACGGCAAAACGATCTGTCATGGTTTCATAGGAGACTGTGGCTTGCCCCTTTTCTCTATACTCAGAACCAAAATGTTGAAAACGCGCTGCATCACTCCCACCAGCTAGCTTAATTCGTTTATTACCACGGTTTTCAACCGCATTGCGATAATAGTAATTTACTCTTGCAAAGGCTTGAGCCAATCCGGGACTAAGCAATGCAGGTTCAACCTTGGCTAGATCCTTGCCGATTCCCGACCACATTAGAGGATAAGTATTGACAGGAACAGTTATCGCTCCAGCATCTGCCAAAGCTTGTATATCAGCTCTTAAATAAATATCAGAAGTATCAACCCAAGGTGCGGCATACACTGGCATAGTAAACCAGGCCACTAAGGTAAATAATAATGCTCTAACAACTCTCATAATATCCCTATCTATCCTCAATCTAATAATCTAGCCACAGCATTAACTTGAACCGAGTGCCCTAGCAACACTTGCATGGACAAATTGACTGACATCACCGCCATGCAAAGCAACTTCTTTCACCAATGTTGAAGAAATAAATGAATTTTCTTCAGCAGGTGTTAAAAACACACTCTCCAAATCTGGGCTTAGGCGACGATTCATATTCGCCAACTGAAACTCATATTCAAAATCAGAAACAGCCCTTAAGCCACGCACTAATACACTGGCCTTTTGCTCCTTAGCCAAATCCACTAGTAGCCCAGTAAAGCCTATGACTTCAACATTACTTAAATGAGCCGTCACCTTCTCGACCAAGGCAACACGCTCCGCTAAACTAAATCTTGGCTGCTTAGAAGGATTGGCAGCAATGGCAATGATCACCTTAGGAAACAATTTAGCGGCACGCTCAATCAGATCTGCGTGCCCATTGGTTATAGGATCAAAAGTCCCAGGGTAAATGGCTCTAGTGTGTTGTACTGTCGTCATAGGTTATCAATCCATTTAATGACTTAATTAACTAAGGAAACTGCGAACAAGTCCTGCAATTTAGGTATAGAGCGAGGTTTTGAGCGGCCCGCCTGATTTTTGAACGCTAAGTGTTCAATTTTGGCCAACATACTGCCGTTTTACGCCGAATTTCGACCTAATTCCAGGCAGTTCCCGGATTTCAGACAGATCTTGGCTGTCGTCGTAACATCTGGTCTACTTTAAACAGGTTCGCCAAGGTGAATAGCATGGCTAACTGTGAGTCATTTTTCGTCAGCCCTTTA
>NZ_JAKEVJ010000047.1:0-46368 GCF_022398425.1 Shewanella sp. Isolate7
AGGGCTGACGAAAAATGACTCACAGTTAGCCATGCTATTCACCTTGGCGAACCTGTTTAAAGTAGACCAGATGTTACGACGACAGCCAAGATCTGTCTGAAATCCGGGAACTGCCTGGAATTAGGTCGAAATTCGGCGTAAAACGGCAGTATGTTGGCCAAAATTGAACAGTTAGCGTTCAAAAATCAGGCGGGCCGCTCAAAACCTCGCTCTATACCTAAATTGCAGGACTTGTTCGCAGTTTCCCTAGACGAGCCCGGCAGTGAGGTGGAGTTTGACTACACTATAAGCCTGAGACAAATTCGAGGCAATCTCAAACAGTAGCGCACGGCTCTGCAAAGAGCCATTCCCCTAGACCCAGAACAATTGGAATAGTTTTGGGTCTTTTTTTATCTGTTTCTCTTAGGGCCTGTTTATCTTTCGCGTTCATTTTTGCAGCATTCTGTATCGATTTTATACAAGGCAGAGCGATTGTAATCTAGTGTGCTACATCAATGAGCGATAACGCAGTAGAAAAATGATACAGACGCTGCCCGCAGGGTTCGTCTTGAGCACGTTCAACGCTTTGTTACTCGGCTTTTATATAGAATAACTATACTCCAAGCCTCCTTCCGCGATTTGAACGTGCTCAATTAGAACAAAATTTGTTCTCAAAAGGTCAACAGGCCCTAGCTGTTTAACTCTTCTTTTAAATACTACCAAAGCGGCAAGGCATTAAACCTGCACCAGTTTGGTCGCGTCTTTAAACAATCTAAAGAAGTTGTCGCCTGTATATTGGGCCAGCTCTTCGTACTTCTCGCCACGCAGCTCGGCGACAAATTCCGCCACATCCCTTACAAAGGCAGGTTGATTCTCTTCGCCGCGATGAGGCACTGGCGCAAGATAGGGCGCATCGGTTTCCACCAAGAGTCTGTCTCTTGGCACCTTACGGATCACCGAGCGTAACTCGCCAGCGTTCTTAAAGGTTACTATGCCGGATACTGAAATATAGAAACCCAGGTCTATGGCGGCCTTCGCCATCTCCCAGTTTTCGGTGAAGCAATGCAGCACGCCCCCCACTTTATCGGCCTGGCCGGCCTTAAGCATGGCGATGGTATCTTCTCGGGCATCTCGGGTATGAACGATCAGTGGCTTATCCACCTCAACCGCCAGGGCGATCTGCTGCTCGAAACATTGCTGTTGCAGCGCCTTAGTCTCGCCCGAGTAGTAATAATCCAGGCCAGTCTCACCGATGGCGATCACCTTAGGGTCTTGCAGATAGCTGTGCAGCTGCTGTGTATCCAGCCCCTCCTGCACATCCAGCGGATGCACGCCCGCCGACAGAAATACCTGGTCGAACGCTGCCATTTTCGCCTGCATAGACGCAAAACCTTGCTGGCGCACGTTGACGCACAGGAAATACTCCACGCCGCGATCCTTGGCTTGGGCTAGCAATGTTTTCAACGAATCTTGATCGGGCGCCGCTTTAAGGCGATCGAGATGGCAATGGGAATCGATAAGCACGCAAAAATCCTAAGTCACTACAAAAGGAGGCAAAGGATAGCTATCTACATGGTGCAGGTCAAATCGCCTGAGGCGAGTTCACGGGAAAGTAGGTTTTCAATATGATGTTTATGGGTTGAGGCGTCGGTAATGATCTTCACCCCGATACCTGCCGGTCGCCCACCCGATGCCCCCAGGGGGTTGATCCACACCACCAGGCCTTGAAACTCATGACGCACGGTCGAACCCGGTAGTTGATAGGCGATGGTAAGCTCTTGTCCTAGATAGTGGCTTTCGGTGGTCGCCACAAACAGGCCCGCGGGCTGAATAAAAGGCATGTAGGCTCTATATAGCTGATGTAATGTATCAAAATTAACCACGAGATCGACCATATTATTTTAACTTGTTGTTAGCGACTGATACTCTAAGATAAACGACTGAAAAACAGCCATAAAATTCACATTAGGCATCATACTCAGGCTATGATACGTGTCCATGACCTTGGCTGCAAATTTTGTTATCTTGATGTTAATTAATGCATCAGCACTTTTCTGCTTCACCAGTTTTTGTCGCAAGACAACATACAAAACTTTAAGTGCATCAGAAACTTGCTTTTCATCTATATTAGTTAAGTTAGCACACAGGTGCCCAGACGACAAACTTTGCACCCAGGCTTTTCTCAGGCCGATCAAGGCCTCGTATCGTCCGTCATTTAAGGCGATAAGCAGATCCACAGGGCCACCGACAACCGGCAGACACCAGGTCACATCGCTGCTCAAGGTAAGCTGTGCAGCCAGCCAGTCTTGCATCGCTTCGCGGCTCGGTAGCTGGCAATGCAGGCGCTGACAACGACTGCTTATGGTGGCCATCAAACGGCTTGGGGTATCACTCTGCAGCAACAGCAGCGTCCCCTTGCCCGGCTCCTCCAGGGTTTTGAGTAGCGCATTGGCCGCCACGGTATTGAGTCGCTCACAGTTCTTAATCACGGCGACCCGCCTGCCCCCCTGCTGGGCGGTGGCTGTCAATTTCTGGCACAGTTCCCTGACTTGGTCCACCTTGATCTGATTGCCGTCGGCCTCGACGAAATAACAATCTGGATGGTTACTTGCGATAAACAGCTGACAGCTCTTACAGACACCGCAGCCACCACTTTGGGTCGGCGACATACACAGACTGGCCTGGGCCAAGGTTTCCGCCAGCTGCATGCCGCCATAGCCCTGGTGGATCCCCAAGAGGTAGGCATGTCCCTGTTGGCCAGTCATCAACTGACCACAGAAAGATTCACGAACAGGCGTTAACCAAGGTAGCTCCATCATCAAATCCGCCGTTGTTATGACCAATCTTGTTGCTGCAACACGGCCAGGATCTCTTTATGCACCTCGGCCATGGTCTGACTGGCATCGATCACTTTGATAGTCTCGTCTTGCTCGGCCAGTTGCAGGTAAGTTGCCCTGGCGCGCTCGAAAAAGCTCAGTGCCTGCTGCTCGATTCTATCCAGTTCGCCTCTGTCTCGGGCGCGCTGCAAACCAAGTTGCGGGTCGATATCTAAGTACAAGGTCAGGTCGGGTTTAAAGTCTTTCAATGTCGCCTGACTCACTGCCTCGACCAGAGGCATGAGTTGACGTCCGCCACCTTGGTAAGCCAGAGAAGAGAGGTTGTGACGATCGCCTAGCACCCAGTTGCCCTGCGCCAATGCAGGTTTAATCACGTTAGCCACCAGCTGCGCCCTGGCCGCATAGATGAGCAAACACTCTGACTCATCACACAGGGGATCGCTAGGGTCGGCGATCTTTACCAGATCCCTAATTCGCTCGGCGAGCGGCGTGCCGCCGGGCTCACGGGTACACACGGGTGCCTGGCCGGTATGCTTCTCGATAAAATCTCTTACCAGGGCAATGGCACTCGACTTGCCCGCCCCTTCCAATCCTTCGATAACGATAAATTTCGCGCTGTTTTGCTTCATCGATTTCTCTGATACTTGTCTACAGCACGATTGTGCTCGGTTAATGTTTTAGAAAAAATATGGCTGCCGTCATTCTTCGACACGAAATAGAGGTAGTCGACATCGGCCGGGCGCGCCGCCGCCATCAAGGATGCGCCGCTCGGGGCCGCAATGGGGGTCGGCGTCAGGCCATGAATGCGATAGGTGTTATAGGGGGTCTGCTCACGCAGATCTTTGCGGGTAATGTTGCCCTGATAACGATCTCCCATGCCATAGATCACCGTAGGATCTGTCTGCAAACGCATCCCCTTACGTAACCTATTGGTAAAAACCGCCGAGATCCAGGGGCGCTCGCTGGCCTTGCCTGTCTCTTTCTCGATAATCGATGCCATGGTCAACAGCTCATAAGGGCTCTTAAGCGGGATGCTCTGATCGCGCTCCTGCCAGGCCTTGTCCAGCTCTTGCTGCATTTTCTGATAGCTCTGCTGCAGGATCACCTTAACCGAATCACCGGCGCCATAGTGGTAGGTGTCGGGATAAAACTTGCCCTCGGGCAGCTTAGACTCATCGCCATTATCCTCGAGCACCTGCATAAAGGCCCCATCCTGCCATTTCAGGCGCGGTAACTGTTTGAGCTGCTCGCGCCACTCTTTAATGCTCTGGCCTTCGACAAGCGTCACGGTAAAGACCATCTCCTTGCCCTGACGAAGCTTTTCGAGTAACTCCACCACAGTGTCGTTGGGGGAGAGTTGATACAGGCCGCTGCGGATCTTGGCAAGCTCAGGGCGCAGCCTAACCAGCAGTTTAAGTTTCCAAAGCTCATCCACCGCGCCGGTTTGCGCCAAGGCGGTGGCCATCTTTGAAAAGGAGGTGCCGCGCGCCAGCTCAAATTCGACGGGCGCATCTAACTTAAGTTGTGCCTGGCCGTAACTCACCACGCTCTGATAGCCCCAATAGAGGCCAATCGCACTCACGGTGAGTAAGGTAAAGAGTGTGGCGAGCACACCTATGATCATTTTTTTCATAAAGTTAGTTTTAGATCGTGCAGCAATTGGGTTAGCAGTGGGCTGTGGCTAAAGCTATGCTCTGCGATGCCGGTCACGGCGACCGCGCCAAACAGGCTATTACTGGCCAAGACGTGGTCAAAATGAGCTAGCTCGCGAGGTAAGACGCTGCGCACCTCAAGATTAAAGCCAGCCTCAACAAACCACAGCATCAACTGCTCGCGCATCACACCGGCCACACCGGCCTGTTGCAGACTAGGCGTGACGATGTTGCGCCCCTGAATAAAGAAGAGGTTAGCCATTGAGGCTTCGATGATATTACCGGCAGTATCGCAAACCAACCAGTCATCATAGCCCTCACTCAGTGTTTGACGGCGAATCAGCACCTGCTCGAGACGGTTAAGATGTTTGATGCCGGCAAGCAGCGGCTGCCGGGCCAGGCTTACCTGACTCGTCTGTAGCCTGATCCCCTGAGTCTGCCAATCACTATAGTGACTTGGGATCTCGTGAAGTGAGATCACCTCAGTCAGCGTCGGCGCAGCAGGCGGTAGGTATCCGCGTCCACCACAGCCTCTGCTAATGAGTAACTTGAGGCAAAAATCCTGTGAGAAGGCGCTAACGCCTTGCGCGCAGGCCTCGGCTAGGTGTTGGCGCAGCGCGTCGTCATCTAGCGTTGGCAAGCCTAACCTGGCGGCGCCTTGGGCTAAACGCGACAACTGACTGTCGAGGAAGCGCACCTCATTGCCACTGCAACGCATGGTGGCAAACAGGCCATCGCCATAGGCGAGTCCCCTATCGAACGCCGAAATGCTGTCCTCTTGCTGCCCGTTTACCCAGATAGCCTTCGACATCACTTGTCCTGGCTAATGCGGCTGGCAAGGGCTTCTTGCTGATCCCTATATTTAGCGCTCTCACGCTGATTATAGGGGCGCGCCACGGGCGAACTTAGGCGCTCGAAGTTGAGGGCACCTATGGTCATCATGGGCTTCAAGGCCAGGGGGAGCTTGCCGCTGTTGTAGAACTCAAGCACTATCTTTCCCTGCCAACCTGGGTCAATACGATGAGCCGTGACATGCACCATGAGCCCGAGCCTTGCCTGGGAGGATCGGCCATCCAACCAGCCGACAATGTCGGCAGGCAGGGTCAGGCTCTCATGGGTCACCGCCAACGCCAGCTCACCCGGGTGAAGGAAAAACGCCTCCCCTTCCGGGATCACTATCTTGTCGCTCATCACCCTGTCTAGCGCCGCCTGTACCTCGGCCTTAGGACCGCTGAGATCGATATAGGGCGCCTTATGATCTTGAAAGACGCGGAACTGATCGCCGAGTTTTACATCGACGCTGACACCGTTGATGGCATCATTGCTCGGACGAGGCTCAAGGATAATAGACCCATCGTCCAGACATGCTTCAATCTCTAAATCAGTTAAACGCATCTCAGCCAAACTCCCCGTAAACAGCGATTATTTTGCTAAAAGGTGCTGAATTCTCGCCTTTAATATATCGGTTGCGATGCGGTTTTTACCACCCCGCGGCACGATAATATCGGCGTATTGCTTTGAAGGATCAATAAATTGCAGGAACATAGGACGTACCGTCTGAGTGTACTGCTGCATCACAGACTCCATGGTACGGCCACGCTCGGCCACATCGCGGGTCAGGCGGCGCATGAAACAGATATCCAGTGGCGTATCCATAAAGACGCTCGCATCCATCTGCTCGCGCAGATGAGGATCTGTCAGTAGCAAGATCCCCTCGAGAATGATCACCTTCTTTGGCGTCATGGTGACTGTCTCGGCCATACGGGTATGCTCGGTGTAACTGTACTGTGGGATCTCCACCGACTCACCATTCTTTAGGGCGCTAAGGTGTTCACACAAAAGCTGATGATCCAGTGCCTTAGGGTGATCGTAATTCGTCAGGACACGCTGGTCCATCGACAGGTGGCTCTGATCCTTATAGTAGGCATCCTCGGCGATAACCCCTATCTGATCTGTGCCTAGATCACGGCATAGCTCCTCGAAAATCGTCTTCGCGATTAGGCTCTTACCCGATGCCGATGCCCCTGCGATACCAATTATGACACATTGCGAATTCATGCTTTGTAAACCTTACTCATCATCTGAAATTGAAATAGATACGACACTCTGTGTCTGGCTCAGGGCAAGTTGTGCCCCCACCTTTCTGGCGATCTCCTTATACAACAAGGCCACTTGGCTCTCACCATCCGCCACTACGCTCGGCGTGCCTCTATCCACATCCTCGCGGATATTAAGTTGCAGCGGTAGCTGCCCCAATAGTGGTACATTATAACGCGCTGCCATCTTAAGGCCGCCATCCTCACCGAAGAGGTGCTCCTTATGACCACAGTCGCTACAAATATGGAAACTCATGTTCTCGACAATCCCTAATACGGGAATGTTGACCTTCTGGAACATGCTGATCCCCTTCTTGGCATCGGCCAGGGCGATATCTTGCGGGGTGGTCACTACCACGGCGCCGCTTACAGGCACCTTCTGTGACAGGGTCAGCTGAATGTCGCCTGTGCCCGGTGGCATGTCGATCACCAGGTAATCCAACTCGGGCCACAGGGTCTCATTAAGCAGCTGCGCCAGTGCGCCCGCCGCCATTGGGCCGCGCCATACGGCGGCCTCATCACCACTGACGATAAAACCGATAGACTGGGCGGCGATGCCATGGGCCTCGGCTGCGGTCATCATCTTGCCGTCTGGTGAGACAGGGTTAAAATTGGGGACACCGAGCATTAAAGGAATAGAAGGGCCATAGATATCGGCATCGAGAATGCCGACCTTGGCGCCTTCTGCCGCGAGCGCCAGCGCCAGGTTAACCGAGGTGGTCGATTTACCCACACCGCCCTTGCCCGAGGCAACGGCAATCACTTGCTTTACATTGGGCAGCGGCTCGACGGCGCCGGCCGAGATCACCGCGGGTTGGAAATCGATTTCACACTCGACTTCGTCGATGGCATCGAGTACCGCCAGCTTGTTGGTGATTGCCATTACCGTATCACGATACTGGCTCTGACAGGGGTAAGGGTAACACAGCCCGAGTTGCAATCGCTTGCCTTCAATATCCAGCTTGGTAACACAACCTGCGCTGACGAGACCTTGCATTAAATAGGGGTCTTGATGGGCATCTAAAATGGCCAAAACCGGACCGAGCAGATCATCATGAAGATGATAATTCTGAGACGCTGAAGACAAAACGACTACCTCCAAAAATAAATTTGGCTAAGTGTATCAGAAAAACTCCTCATATTCGGATAGATTTAGTTCACTTAAAGCAGCTTTTGATGAAACTTTAGCGATGATCGGTTAGTATCTATGCCATTCTTTTTGGGCACTTACTGATTTAGAGACAAGATGGCAACTTCACAACGTAAAATTCTCGTGACCAGCGCACTTCCGTACGCTAATGGCCCTATTCATTTAGGTCACATGCTTGAATATATTCAAACCGATATCTGGGCGCGTTTTCAAAAGCTACGCGGCCACGAGTGTCACTATATCTGTGCAGACGATGCCCACGGCACGCCCATCATGCTTAAGGCACAGCAACTCGGCATGGCGCCCGAGGAGATGATCGCTCAGGTACAGAAAGAGCATCAGCAGGATTTTGCCGACTTTAATATCCAGTTCGATAACTTCCACAGCACTCACAGCGACGAGAACCGTGAGCTGGCGAGCGAGATCTACCTGAAACTGCGCGATGGCGGCTATATCAAGTCTAAAACCATCTCTCAGCTGTTCGATCCAGAAAAGTCTATGTTCCTGCCGGATCGCTTCGTTAAGGGCACCTGCCCTAAGTGTAAGTCTGTGGATCAATATGGCGACAACTGTGACAGCTGCGGCGCAACCTATAGCCCGACGGATCTGATCGATCCTAAGTCGGCGGTATCCGGTGCCACACCTGTGATGAAGGAGACAGAACACTTCTTCTTCGACCTGCCTGCCTTCGAAGAGATGTTGAAAGAGTGGACCCGTTCAGGTTCGCTGCAACAAGAGATGGCGAATAAGCTGGGCGAGTGGTTCGAACAAGGCCTGCAGCAATGGGACATCACCCGTGATGCACCTTACTTCGGTTTCGAGATCCCCGATGCACCGGGTAAGTTTTTCTACGTCTGGCTGGACGCCCCTATCGGTTACATGGGCTCGTTCAAGAACCTGTGTAACAAGCGCGGCGACCTCAACTTCGACGAGTTCTGGGCAAAAGACTCTACCGCCGAGGTTTACCACTTCATCGGAAAAGATATCGTCTACTTCCACAGCCTCTTCTGGCCAGCCATGCTCGAAGGCGCGGGTTTCCGTAAGCCAAACAGCGTGTATGCTCATGGCTATGTAACGGTGAATGGTGCCAAGATGTCAAAGTCTAAAGGTACCTTCATCAAGGCCAGAACCTATCTGGATAACTTAAACCCCGAGTACCTGCGTTATTACTACGCCGCCAAGCTCAGCAGCCGTATCGACGATCTCGACCTGAACCTGGAAGACTTCGCCCAGCGTGTCAACTCAGATCTCGTGGGTAAACTGGTTAACCTCGCCTCTCGTACCGCTGGTTTTATCAGCAAGCGCTTCGATGGCAAGCTGGCCAAGGTAGCCGATAATAGCCTGAGCGAGACCTTCCTTGCCAAGGCCGATGCTATTGCCGAGTTTTACGAGACTCGCGAATTTGGCAAGGCGATGCGTGAGATCATGGCCCTGGCCGATATCGCCAACGCCTATGTGGCTGATGCCGCGCCATGGCAGCTGGTGAAGCAGGAAGATAAGCAAGAAGAAGCCCATCAGGTATGTAGCAATGCGCTGAATCTGTTCCGTATTCTGGTGACCTACCTCAAGCCTGTGCTGCCAAAACTGGCCCAGGATGTTGAAGCCTTCCTGCAACTTGAGCTGACTTGGAATGATCTGGCCAAGGATCTGAGCGGCCATGAAATTGCGCCGTTCAAGGCCTTGATGCAACGTGTCGAGATGAAAAACATCGAAGCCATCATCGAAGCGTCTACCGAAAACCTGCTGGTCGCCGAGGCGCCGAAGAGCCAGCTGGATCTTGACCCGATCAGCGAAGAGATCAGCTTCGATGACTTTGCCAAGTTAGATCTGCGTATCGCCCGCATCGCCAAGGCGGAACATGTGCCAGAAGCCAACAAGCTACTCAAGCTTCAGCTGGATCTGGGCGGCGAGACTAAGCAGGTGTTTGCCGGTATCAAGTCTGCCTACGCACCAGAAGATCTGGAAGGCAAGCTAACCGTGATGGTGGCCAACCTGGCGCCACGTAAGATGCGTTTCGGCATGTCTGAAGGCATGGTGCTGGCCGCGGGGCCAGGTAAGAAAGATCTGTGGATCCTGGAGCCCCATGAAGGCGCGCAGCCTGGCATGCGCGTTAAATAAGTCGCTATGCAGATGATTGGTTGTGTACCGATATGACAAAAAAGGCCGCTACTAGCGGCCTTTTCTTTTAGTTGAGTCGCTAAAAGGTGCGTTACACAGGATTGTCGATATCCACAAAATGGTGAGCCAGGCCAAACTCATTAGCCAGGTGTTCACCCAATGCCCTGATGCCGAACCTTTCCGTGGCGTGATGGCCTGCGGCGTAATAATGAATATCCTGTTCAACCGCACTGTGGAAGGTACGCTCAGACACCTCGCCACTGATAAAGGCATCGACGCCCAGTTCGACGGCGATATCGATATAGTCTTGCGCGCCGCCGCTGCACCAGGCCAGGCGATGAATCGGCTTATCACTCTCTCCAAGGTGTAGGGCCTGACGACCTAGGACGCCGGCAAGATGCGCGGCAAACGCACTCGGCGCCATCGGCTCATCGAGACGCCCCTGCCAGACCAGCCCCTGGGCGACCCCTTCAACCGATTCGGCATCTATGATCCCAAGCTCGCGGGCCAACTCCGCGTTGTTACCCAGCATAGGGTGACCATCTAACGGCAGATGGTAACCAAAGAGGTTAATATCATTGGTGATCAGCGACTTGATTCGGCGATGCTTCATGCCGGTAATGGTTTCAGGCTCTCCCTTCCAGAAGAAACCATGGTGCACCAGCAAGGCATCGGCGTTTAGCTCAACCGCCCTATCGATCAATGCCTGACAGGCGGTCACCCCAGTGACAATCGTCTTGATCCGCTCTTTCCCCTCGACCTGGAGCCCGTTGGGGGCATAATCCTTATATTTGCCTACCTGCAGAAATTCCGTGAGGTATCGAGTCAATGCTGTGCGATTCATCTAAGCTCCTCATATGAATCAGATAACTTTGGCCAATTCTCCGTTCAAAAACGAAAAAAATGGCCGTGGCGATAGCGCCTAGTTTAGCCATATCTGGGCCTCAGTTCATAGAAATACGTTGAATTTCTGTGAAAATTGGACAATTCAGGCCTTTGGACTATAAAATTAGGCCAAACCTTCAATTACACATTAAAAGAAATAGGTTAATACTATGTCAAAGTTGACCAAAGAAGAGGTGATCAGCGCACTCGAGTCTGCATTGAGCAAGGCGCAGGGTAAGAGTGTTACTATCGAGCAGAAAGGAAGCTGGTATAAGATCGATGGTGGTAAGTCTCTTCGCTTTAGTGATTTAGAAGCTATGTTGGCTGAACAAGGTGAGCAAGCTCCAGCAGCTAAGGCACCGGCAAAAGCGGAAAAAGCTAAGGCTGCACCTAAGAAGGCCGCGCCTGCGAAAGCAGCCAAGCCTAAGGCGGAAGCAAAAGCCAGCAAGTCTACCTCTGGTGGCATGACACCGAAAGAACTATGGCGTGCTAAGCTGGCGGGTAAAGGACAGCTTCCTCGCGGCTTCTAACCAAGCAAGATGTTGTTATAAAAAAGGAGCCCTGAGGCTCCTTTTTTATTGAATATAACTCCGCAATAGCTACACGGCTGCTACATCGCCAGATCGACGCGCACGCCTCCCTGAAGATAAACCACGCGTACCTCGTCATCGACGTTGAAGATCATACCGGGATCTAAATCTTGGATCACCATCACCTCCTGGCCATCTTCATAACGTATCATCAGCTCGACCAGCTTTAGTTGCTGATAATAGTCGCCGCCGGCACTATGCCCTATACCGCCCCCTATCAGGGCGCCCAACACTGTGGCCACATCCTGACCGCTGCCGCCACCAAACTGATGGCCTATGACACCGCCTATCAGGGCGCCTCCAAAAGTACGCCAACCTTGGTTACGGTCTTCCACCAACTGAGTCTGAGTAATGTTACGTACCGAGGTGACATAACCATACTCTACCTTCTCGACAGGGACGGCTTGATTGCGCTCATAAGCCGCACTGGCACTAGCACTCAGTCCCAGGCTGGCAACCAAGATAAAAACTGACCAAATGAAGCGAAAGAGGCTGGGTGTAGGTTTCAACATAAGAGGTTTTCCGCTAACTTATAAAGAGGCCGATAACTAATTTTACGCAATTGTGAACTCACTGTCCTATTTAAATCATGAGCTGGCAAAGTTCCCTTCTCCGGAGTTTGCCCTGACCGATCCAAACGGACTCTTGGCCATCGGTGGCGATCTACACCCCAAACGCCTACTCAATGCCTACTATGAGGGGATTTTCCCCTGGTTTAACGAAAACGCCCCTATCCTCTGGTGGTCGCCCGACCCTAGAGCCGTGTTCGTGCCCGGCGCGCTCAAGGTGAGTCGCAGCTTGAAACGTGATATTAAACGCCGTCAATGGCGCTTTAGCGTCAACCGCGCCTTTAATCGGGTGATAGAGCACTGTGCCCTCACCCGCCAAGGCAAGGAAGGCACCTGGATCACCTTAGAGATACAGCAGGCCTATAAGGCATTGCACCAATATAACAAGGCCCATTCGGTCGAGGTGTGGGACGGCGACAAACTCATTGGTGGCCTCTATGGGGTCGCGGTTGGCCAGGTATTTTGTGGCGAATCCATGTTTCACCTGCAAAGCAATGCCTCCAAGGCGGCCATGGCCATGTTGCATCAGCACCTGTTGTCACACAGGTACCGATTAATCGACGCACAGGTCATGAATCCTCATCTGGCCTCACTGGGCGCCAAGGCGTTAAAACGCGCAGACTTCATCAATTTATTGAAGCGCTTTCGCGATACCGAGGTCGCCAGCGACGCCTGGCACCCACAAGAGGTGCAGATTGAACTCTAGATCCGACACCATACAGGTGGGTATGACACATACCTTCGACTGCAGTTACCTGCCCAATCAGCAGGAACAGCTATTGGTGCTGCAGGAGGAGTCGCTCGACTTGACCTTGTTTGAGAAACTGCTCGCCCTGGGGTTTCGTCGTAGTGGTGAGACCATCTATAAGCCACATTGCCCCCACTGTCAGGCCTGTCTGCCCATTCGCATTCCGGTCGATGCCTTTATCCCCTCACGGCGCCAGAAACGCACCCTGAAACAGAACAAGGACGTAAGTTGGCACTTAGTCGACACCTGCACCGATGAGCACTATGCGCTCTATGACAGGTACATCAAGGCGCGTCATCATGACGGTCCCATGTATCCACCATCGAGAGAGCAGTACGATCATTTCGTGCAGTGTAGCTGGCACCCCCCAAAACTGTTGGAGCTTCGCCTGAACGACGAGCTGATTGGCGTGGCGGTCACCGACCTCCTACCCAACAGCCTGTCGGCCATCTATAGCTTTTTTGCGCCAGAATTAGACAAACGCTCTCTGGGTTCTTTGATGATCCTGCTGCAGTGCGAACTTGCCAAGCAGATGCGCAAGGAGTACCTCTACCTGGGTTATCAAATCCATGAGTCACGTAAAATGAATTACAAGACGGCCTATCATCCCTATGAGATATTGACCGCAAACGGTTGGCAACGAAGCGAATAACGGCATTTAATTAGAAAAAATAAAGCAAACAGATATTTGCCCAGATAACGAACACCTCTTTACAGAAGCGCTAATTTGCGGCATGATACGCCCGTTTTTAATATTTGAAGGCTAACAGGATAACTGATTAATGGCGAAAGAAGACAACATTGAGATGCAAGGCACTATTCTTGAAACCTTGCCAAATACAATGTTTCGAGTAGAGCTAGAGAATGGTCACGTAGTAATCGCCCATATCTCAGGCAAAATGCGTAAAAACTACATCCGTATTCTAACGGGTGACAAGGTCACTGTTCAGCTGACCCCTTATGATTTGAGCAAAGGGCGCATAGTCTTCCGTTCACGCTAAACGTTAGCTTACGAATGATAAAAACCGGCAGTGCCGGTTTTTTTGTTCCTAATAGATAACGATACCGGGCTAACGACGCGCAATATTAATGCGCGCCCTCATCGCCTAAGGCGAATTATAGCAATCACAGTAAGTGAGCAGAAATAGCACAGGAAAAACGCTTGGGAACAAAGCAGGATTTTTAGGGAAGGTGCGAACAAGTCGTCGCACAGCTCTGGCTTTGATAGCAGCGACAGTTCAAGGCATTCAACTGAGGGCATGCCGAGGCCTGCTGAAGTTGAATAACGCCGAAATGGTGTTGCTATCAAAGCCCCGCAGGGCGAGGCTTACAGCGGTATTTGCTGCGTTACAGTTCTTGCGAAGGACTAGGGCCATTCGCTGCAAACTGTGCCTTGCATCTATCCACTTTAAGCACACGCAGAGCAAGCACACAGCTCTGGCTTTGATAGCAGCGACAGTTCAAGGCATTCAACTGAGGGCATGCCGAGGCCTGCTGAAGTTGAATAACGCCGAAATGGTGTTGCTATCAAAGCCCCGCAGGGCGAGGCTTACAGCGGTATTTGCTGCGTTACAGTTCTTGCGAAGGACTAGGGCCATTCGCTGCAAACTGTGCCTTGCATCTATCCACTTTAAGCACACGCAGAGCAAGCACGGGACTTATTCGCACCTTCCTTAGATAAGTAGTTATTCTACAATTAAAAATACTGATGCCGTTATTGAGCGTTTTAACAAGCTTAAATGCTCAGTTAATTATGACGATTGGTATTAGCCAAATCATGAAAAAAGGCTGCAGATGCAGCCTTTTTATTACCTCTGTATATTATGCCTGTGTCAGCCGCTCCGACTGTTCGACCTTGATGGTCAACTTGTCGCCGTCGACATCCACATGGGCAATACCACCCTTCTCCAGCTTGCCAAAGAGGATCTCATCGGCAAGTGGCCGCTTGATCATCTCGGTAACCACTCGAGCCATCGGCCGTGCCCCCATCGCCTTATCATAGCCCTTCTCGGCCAATAAGGTTCTGGCATCGTCGCTGACATCCAGCACCACAGATTTCTCATCCAGTTGCGCCTGTAGCTCGACCAGGAACTTGTCGACCACCTTGGCGATGACCGTCATATCCAGATGATTGAACCAGATGATCTCATCTAAGCGGTTTCTAAACTCAGGCGAAAAGACGCGATTGATCTCCGACAGCGCATCCTGACTATGATCCTGCTGCTTAAAGCCGATAGATTTACGCACCGTCTCCTGAACGCCCGCGTTGGTGGTCATCACCAGGGTTACGTGCCTAAAGTCCGCCTTGCGGCCATTGTTGTCGGTCAAGGTACCGTGGTCCATCACCTGAAGCAGCAGGTTATAGACATCGGGGTGAGCCTTTTCTATCTCATCAAGCAACACCACACAGTGCGGGTTCTTGATCACCGCATCGGTTAACAAGCCGCCTTGATCGTAGCCAACATAGCCTGGTGGTGCACCAATAAGGCGAGACACTGTGTGACTCTCCATATACTCGGACATGTCGAAGCGCACAAACTTAAGGCTGAGACATGACGCCAGCTGGCTGGTCACCTCTGTCTTACCCACACCGGTCGGGCCTGCAAACAGGAAGCTCCCCACGGGCTTGTGGGCGCCGCTCAAACCACTGCGTGACAGGCGAATCGCCGAGCTTAAGGCTTCTATCGCCTTATCCTGACCAAACACCACCATCTTGAGATTGCGCTCGAGATTCTTCAGCATATCCTTGTCGGTTGCCGATACTGTCTTCTCAGGAATGCGCGCCATCTTGGCAATAATCGACTCGATCTCCGCCTGGCCTATGGTCTTCTTGCGTTTACTCACTGGCTGCATCGCCATACGCGCGCCCGCCTCGTCGATCACATCGATCGCCTTATCCGGCAGGTGCCTGTCGTTGATATGCTTATCGGCTAAACGCGCGGCTACCGACAGGGCCGCCAGGGTATAACGCACCCCGTGATGCTCCTCGTACTTGCTCTTGAGGCCCTGCAGAATCTTGGTGGTTTCTGCCACCGAAGGCTCGTTAATATCGACCTTCTGGAAACGCCTGGCCAGGGCACGATCTTTCTCGAAGATGCTCTGATACTCCTGGAAAGTGGTCGAGCCCATACAGCGAAGATGACCGCTAGAGAGCAAGGGTTTTAGCAGGTTCGAGGCGTCCATCACGCCACCGGACGCAGCCCCAGCGCCGATAATGGTGTGGATCTCATCGATAAACAAGATAGCGTGTTTGTCTTGCGAGAGCTCTTTAAGCAGGCTCTTAAAGCGTTTCTCGAAGTCACCACGGTACTTGGTTCCCGCCAACAGAGCGCCGAGGTCCAGCGAGTAAACCGTGGCATCGGCCATCACCTCGGGCACCTCTTCGTTGACGATACGATAGGCGAGCCCCTCGGCGATCGCCGTCTTACCGACACCGGCCTCACCCACCAGCAATGGGTTATTCTTGCGGCGACGACAGAGGATCTGAATCGAACGCTCGATTTCATCGCTGCGGCCGATCAGGGGATCTATGTTGCCCTTACGTGCCTCTTCATTCAGGTTTGCGGTAAATTGCGACAGCTTGCTACGCTCTTCCGATTCGCTGTGATCTTCAATCTGCTCAGGTTCCTGGGCATTATCCAGCTCATCACGCGCCACGCCATGGGAGATGTAATTCACCACATCCAGGCGGGTGATCTCACCGTTGCGTAGCAGGTAAACCGCCTGAGACTCCTGTTCACTGAATATGGCCACCAATACGTTGGCACCAGTGACTTCGTTACGCCCAGAGGATTGCACATGAAAGACGGCTCGCTGCAATACACGCTGAAAACCTAAGGTGGGCTGGGTTTCTCTGTCGTCGTTAGGATCGCTGATGATAGGTGTGGTCTGTTCGATAAAACTCGACACCTCTTCTCTTAACTTGTCGAGGTTTGCACCGCAGGCGAGCAGCGCCTCTTGCGCCGCTGGATTATCGATTAACGCCAATAGCAGATGCTCTACGGTCATGTATTCGTGTCGCGCGTCTCTGGCTTGTTGAAATGCCAGATTCAAGGTGACCTCTAAATCTTTATTTAACATAAGCACCCCCTAAAATAATCACAAAACTTCGATATTCAGGCTTTCTCTAATGAACACAGTAACGGATGTTGGTTTTGTCTTGCAAACTGATTTACCTGTGCGACCTTGGTTTCTGCAATGCCGAAAGGGAAAACGCCGCAAATTCCCTTACCCTGATGATGAATTGCCAACATGATATCTGTGGCTTCTTGTTCATTTTTATTAAAAAAGAGTTGTAACACCTCGATGACAAAGTCCATCGGGGTATAGTCATCGTTGTTTAAGATCACTTTGTACATCGAAGGCGGCATGAGTTCTGTTTCCGCACGCTCTTCAATATGCTCAATATTACCTACTTTACCCATATTTCAATATTAGCCTCTAGTTTTGGCTTCTTCCAAAAGTTGCTGACCAGCCGGGATAAACCTGTTACTCATCCGACCATTAGAACCAATTGCTGACGAATATAACGCAAATGTTGCCTTTTTGTTAAATTGATCTTGACATCCGCTTTTACTGGTTTCATTCTGTTCAACGAGCGGTGAATTTACCCCGTCTCATAAGTTTTACTATCTTACTGGTCAGTAAACAACAGAAGGAAGTGGAAGTATGGCAAACGGAACTGTGAAATGGTTCAACAACGCCAAAGGATTCGGGTTTATCTGCCCTGAAGCTGGTGGTGAAGACGTTTTCGCACACTATTCTACCATTGAAATGGAAGGCTATCGAACTCTAAAAGCAGGCCAATCAGTCCAATTCGAGGTGGAACAGGGGCCTAAAGGGATGCACGCGTCAGCGATATCGCCCACTAAATAGTTAGTGGGGCCAAAACAAAAAAGGCAGGGTTATCCCTGCCTTTTTTATTGCATTTTTAAACGCCCATCAACACCTAAAACAATCAATAAAAAAGGGCGCCATGGCGCCCTCTTTATTTACTTAACTTTTATTAGCTCAGCAACTGATTCAGCGTTGCGCTCGGACGCATCGCCGCTTCGGCCTTAGTGATATCCAGGCGATAGTAACCACCTAAATCAACCGCAGGACCCTGAGCACCATTTAACTCGGCAACTATCTTGGCTTCGTTACTGGTCAAGGCTTCGGCTAGCGGTGCAAACTGCGCCTTTAGCTGGCCATCAGTCTCCTGAGCGGCCAGCGCCTGTGCCCAGTACATCGCCAGATAGAAGTGACTACCACGGTTATCCAGCTCACCCACACGGCGTGATGGTGAGCGGTTTTCATCGAGGAACTTACCGATTGCGTTATCCAGCGCATCGGCCAATACCTGTGCCTTAGGGTTGTCGTAGTTCTGGCTTAGGTGTTCGAGTGACGCCCCCAGTGCTAGGAATTCACCTAGAGAGTCCCAACGCAGGTGACCCTCTTTCTCAACCTGCTGAACGTGCTTAGGCGCGCTGCCGCCTGCACCGGTTTCAAACAGTCCACCACCACTCATTAGCGGCACGATAGAGAGCATCTTGGCACTGGTGCCCAGCTCAAGAATTGGGAACAGATCCGTCAGGTAGTCACGCAGTACGTTACCCGTTACCGAGATGGTATCCAGACCCTGCTTGATACGCTCTAGCGAGAAGCGTGTTGCGGCCACAGGCGCCATGATGTGGATCTCTAACCCATCGGTATCATGCTCTGGCAGATATTTGTTTACCTTGGCAATCAGCTGCGCGTCGTGGGCACGGTTCTCGTCTAACCAGAATACGGCAGGTGTCGATGACAGACGCGCACGGTTAACGGCAAGCTTAACCCAGTCGCGGATAGGTGCATCTTTAACCTGACACATTCTCCAGATATCACCGGCTTCGACATCGTGAGACATCAACTGATTTCCGGCGGCATCGACAACCTTGACCACACCGTCTGCGGCGATCTCGAAGGTCTTGTCATGGCTACCGTATTCTTCGGCCTTCTGAGCCATCAGGCCCACGTTTGGCACGCTGCCCATGGTGGTTGGGTCGAAGGCACCATTCTCTTTACAGAATTGGATAGTCTCCTGGTACACGCCAGCGTAGCAACGATCTGGAATAAGCGCCTTAGTATCCTTCAGCTTACCATCTGGGCCCCACATCTGACCGGAAGAGCGAATCGCCGCCGGCATAGAGGCATCGATGATCACATCGCTTGGTACATGCAGGTTGGTGATACCACGGTCTGAATCGACCATAGCCAGGGCTGGACGCTCGGCGTAGATAGCCGCGATATCGGCTTCAATTTCGGCCTTCTTGTCTGCAGGCAGGTTAGCAATCTTGGCATACACGTCACCAAAACCGTTGTTAACATCCACGCCGAGCTCTTCAAACAGCTCACCATGCTTGTCAAACAGCGACTTGTAGAACACCTTAACGGCGTGACCGAACATGATAGGATCTGACACCTTCATCATGGTGGCTTTTAGGTGCAGCGACAGCAGCACATCTTCGGCCTTAGCCGCCTCGATTTCGCGCTCCATGTAGGCAACCAGGGCTTTCTTGCTCATGGTCGATGCGTCAATCACCTCACCCGCCAGTAACTTAAGGCCAGACTTCAGAGTCTTAGCGCTGCCATCCTTACCTTCAAACAGGATATCTATGCTAGTCGGCTCGTTGATGGTAACCGATTGCTCGCTACCATAGAAATCACCCGCTTCCATGTGCGCAACATGAGACTTAGAGTCACGGCTCCAGGCGCCCATTGAGTGTGGATTCTTCTTGGCGTAGTTTTTCACCGACGTTGGCGCACGGCGATCTGAGTTACCTTCACGCAGCACAGGGTTAACGGCACTACCTTTGATCTTGTCGTAACGGGCCTTGATATCGGCTTCTGCGTCATTTTGCGGCTCATCAGGATAGTTAGGCAGTGCATAACCTTTGTCTTGCAGCTCCTTGATACAGGCCTTCAGCTGTGGGATCGAGGCACTGATGTTAGGCAGCTTAATGATGTTGGCTTCTGGCTTAGTGGCCAGTTCACCCAGCTCGGCAAGGGCATCAGAGATCTGCTGTTCTGGGGTTAAGAATTCGGGGAAATTGGCAATAACGCGGCCAGACAATGAGATGTCACGTGTCTCGACGCCGACACCCGCAGCTGCGGTGAAATGCTTGATAATAGGTAACAGAGAGAGGGTCGCGAGAGCCGGAGCTTCATCGGTCTCCGTATAGATGATCGTTGGATTATCGTTCATTATTACTTCCTACGTTTTTGTAAAATAAATCGTTTATGAATCAAACAACTATGATGTCATTATTATAATTTTACGATGGCGAATGCGAGGCATGAAAAGGAGAAACTGTAAGGGTGAACGCCCTGGGGCCATGCCCTGACACTTAAACCGATTTAATGCAAAACAAAGCGCGTTTAACATCTCAAAAGCTGTTCACGTTTTGCTATCGATCACATTTAGTTGGCCGACATCATAAATCATTCACGCCAATATTCAAATTCCACTAATGGCCAATGCACAGTACAATGTCAGCATTAGCATACACTCAGCCAAAAGTTTGTCTCGTGACCCAAAAAACACCCGGAGCCAATCAGCCAGTTAATAAACGCAGGGGCGCAAGAAAAGACGCCACATCGTCCAAATCTCCTGACTTCAATGCCAAGGGGAATCATCGCCAGCACAAGCAGGGCTCGGCAGCACCATCGGCAAAAGGCGTTAAGACTAAAGGTCACTACAAGCCCCGTCCCAAAGGCAAGCCAGGGACTAAGCCGAAGCCAAGGCCGCAAAACCCAGTCATAGTGCTATTTAACAAGCCCTTTGACGTCTTATGCCAATTTACCGATGAACAGGGACGTCAGACATTGAAGGATTTTATCCCGATTCAAGATGTCTACGCCGCCGGCAGACTCGACAGAGACAGCGAGGGGCTGTTACTGCTCACCAACGATGGTCAGCTCCAGTCGCGTATCACAGAGCCTAAGAAGAAAACCGACAAGATCTACTGGGTGCAAGTCGAAGGCATTCCCAGCGACGAGGCGCTCAAAGCGCTCAGAGAGGGGGTTAGCCTAAAAGATGGTCCGACTCTGCCCGCCAAGGTCGAGCGCATCGACGAGCCGAATATCTGGCCCCGTAACCCGCCGGTGAGAGAGCGTAAACAGATCCCCACCAGCTGGCTGGCGATCACCATCTGCGAGGGACGTAATCGTCAGATCAGGCGCATGACCGCCCACGTGGGCTACCCGACCCTAAGATTGATTCGTTATAAAATAGGTCAATGGAGCCTGGATGAGATCGCAAACGGCGATTATAAGGTGCTGCCCCAATCCTAATGAGGTAATAGATGGAACGTTATAAACCCAATGTCACCGTCGCCTGCGTGATCGCCAGTGAAGACAAATACCTGATGGTCGAGGAGTTAATCGACGGCAAGCTCACCTATAATCAGCCCGCCGGTCACCTGGAAGCCTTTGAGAGCCTAAACCAAGCCTGCGAACGTGAGGTATGGGAAGAGACAGGCCTTAGCATCCAAGTGCAGTCGCTGATCAACATCTATCAGTTTCAGGCAAATGAAGACCTGGCCTTTCTGCGCTTCACCTATGCTTGTGTCCTCAATGAGCAGCTAACGCCCGCCCCGCAGGATAGCGCGATTCGCCGCGCCCTGTGGATGACATATGATGAGATAGCCGAGCTTAAGACGCAACTCAGAAGCCCCTTAGTATTGCAATGTATTGACGACTTTCATCAGGGAACACTCTTTTCGACAGAGGTGGTCAATAGCCGCTTTCTCTAGTTAGCCCAAAGTCACAATGCATGATAGAATATGCCCCCGCATATTATGGTGGTGGTTTTCCCAGCATGTAGTGCGCAATTTACTTGTAAGAAGGCACTCAACTAAGCAGGCAAAAGAGCGCAGGCAAATGAGCTTGCTCAACCGCAGAAAACGTCACCATAGCTACACGAATTTAATGGTTTTAGGATTTATGGCAGCAATCGAACCCAATCCAAACGGTAAAAAAGTGATCGTCGGTATGTCCGGCGGTGTCGACTCATCTGTTTCGGCGTATCTCCTCATGCAACAGGGCTATCAGGTCGAAGGCCTGTTCATGAAAAACTGGGAAGAGGACGATACCGACGAGTATTGCGCCGCAGCCGAAGATCTTAAAGATGCCCAAGCCGTTTGTGACAAACTCGGGATCAGGCTGCACACGGTCAACTTTGCCGCCGAATACTGGGACAATGTGTTCGAGTATTTTCTCGCCGAATACAAGGCAGGCCGTACCCCTAACCCAGACATCATGTGCAACAAAGAGATCAAGTTTAAGGCATTTCTCGAGTTTGCCGACGATATCTTAGACGCCGACTACATCGCCATGGGCCACTATGTACGCCGCAGCGACGCCTCGGGCCAAAGCCAGATGCTACGTGGCGTCGATGGTAACAAAGACCAGAGCTACTTCCTCTACACCTTGAGCCACGAGCAGATCGCCCGCTCCCTGTTCCCTGTAGGTGAACTGGAAAAGGGTGAAGTGCGCGAGATAGCCAAGAAGATGGGACTGGTTACTCACGACAAGAAGGACAGCACAGGTATCTGCTTTATCGGAGAGCGCAAGTTCACCGATTTTCTGCGCACCTTCCTGCCGGCGCAACCCGGCAAGATAGAGACAGCCGAAGGCGAAGTCATAGGTGAGCATCAGGGCCTGATGTACCACACCCTAGGCCAACGCAAGGGGCTGGGGATCGGCGGCATGAAAAACAGCAATGACGATCCTTGGTATGTGGTCGATAAAGATCTCGAGCGCAACGTGCTGGTTGTCGGTCAGGGGGGGAAGCACCCTCGCCTCATGTCCGTTGGTTTCTATGCCGATCAGCTACACTGGGTCGACAGAAAAGGGCCAAAAGATGGCGCTAAAATCACGGTCAAGACCCGCTACCGTCAACAGGATGTGGCTTGTACCCTCACCTATGAAGGGGAAGATCGCATCAAGGTGCTCTTCGACGAGCCCGTTGCGGCCGTGACCCCGGGTCAATCTGCCGTCTTTTACGACGGCGAGGTCTGCCTGGGCGGTGGCATCATAGACAGTTTGATTAGAGAGTAAGCCGTGAGCGAACCGATATTCGACAGAACCATGGCCTTTGCCGGCATACTGCAGGCGATTGGTCAGGTACAAAAGGTTGCCAGACATGGCCAGGCTGACGATGAGATGCTTGGCGCCTGTCTGAACACCATCATGGTCACCAATCCCGACAGCACCGCCGATGTCTATCAAGACAAGGTCGCACTGAATCGAGGTTACCAGCTGATTTTGAATCAGCTGGGCGATGACAAACAGAAAGATGTCGAAGTGACCCGCTATCTTATCGGTATCCTGGCGTTGGAGCGTAAGCTATCACGCAACTCAAATGCCATGGGCATGTTGGCCGAGCGCATCAATCAAGTACATCGCCAGCTGCACCACTTTGCCATTACCGATGAGCAGGTGGTTGCCAACTTCGCCGGCATCTACAGCGATATAATCAGCACCTTAGGCCCCAAGATACAGATCTCGGGCAATCCCGAGTACCTGAAACAACCTATGGTGCAACATAAGATACGCGCCCTGCTGCTAGCTGCCATGCGCAGTGCAGTCTTGTGGCGCCAACTTGGAGGCAAGCGCAGGCACCTTGTCTTCTCGCGAAAAACAATAGTTGATACAGCTAAGAAAAGCCTCACCCTATAAATAATAAGTTAAGTTCATTAAAGGAGCTTCTAATGGAACTTTCCGCACTAACTGCTATCTCTCCGGTAGACGGCCGTTATGGTAGTAAAACCGCCTCATTGCGAGGGATTTTCAGCGAGTACGGCCTGACCAAATACCGTGTTCAAGTCGAAATCAACTGGCTAAAGCTGCTGTCCAGCTGCCCAGAAATTGAAGAAGTTCCTCCTTTTAGCGAAGCCGCATTGGCCTTGCTCGACCAGATCAAAGACAACTTCAGCGAAGAAGATGCGCTACGCGTTAAGACCATCGAGGCCACCACTAACCACGATGTGAAGGCAGTAGAGTACTTCATCAAAGAGAAGATCGCCGATAACAGCGAACTTACCGCCATCGGCGAGTTTGTTCACTTCGCCTGTACCTCGGAAGATATCAACAACCTGTCTCACGGCCTGATGCTCAGCGAAGCCCGCGAGCAGGTGCTGGTGCCATACTGCCAGCAGATCGTCGACGGCGTGAAGAAACTGGCCCATGAATATCGTTCGGTCCCCTTGATGTCACGTACCCATGGCCAGCCTGCCTCACCTTCTACTTTAGGTAAAGAGATGGCTAACGTTGCCGTGCGTCTTGAGCGTCAACTTAAGCAAATCCAAGCCGTCGAAATCATGGGTAAGATCAATGGCGCCGTGGGTAACTACAACGCTCACCTGTCGGCCTACCCTGAAGTTGACTGGCACACGCTGTCAGAGCGCTTCGTGACCAGCCTGGGCCTTAACTGGAACCCGTACACCACACAGATTGAGCCACACGACTATATCGCCGAACTGTTCGATGCCGTTGCTCGCTTCAACACAGTGCTGATCGACTTCGACCGCGACATCTGGGGTTATATCGCCCTGGGCCACTTCAAGCAGAAGACGGTTGCCGGCGAGATCGGTTCATCGACCATGCCACACAAGGTTAATCCAATCGATTTCGAAAACTCAGAGGGTAACCTGGGTATCGCTAACGCCCTGATGCAGCATCTGGCAGCTAAACTGCCTGTGTCTCGCTGGCAGCGTGACCTGACCGACTCGACTGTGCTACGTAACCTAGGTGTCGGCATGGCGCACTCGCTCATCGCGTATCAGGCAACCCTGAAAGGGATCAGCAAGCTCGAAGTGAACGAGACTCATCTGCGTGAAGAGCTGGATCAGAACTGGGAAGTCTTGGCCGAGCCAGTACAAACCGTTATGCGTCGCTATGGCATTGAGAAGCCATACGAGAAACTCAAAGAGCTGACACGCGGTAAGCGTATCGACGGCGAGCAACTGGCGCAGTTCATCGACAATCTTGAGCTACCAAGCGACGTGAAGGTTGAGCTGAAGAAGATGACGCCTGCCAACTACATTGGCCGCGCCGAAGCGTTTGTGGATGACTTAAAGTAATCATCCCTTAACACCCAACAAGAGGCGGTAGGCAGCAGCTTACCGCCTCTATTATTTTGACAACAAGTAGTTTAAAAATAGCTAGTTTTTAAAGCAAGTAGCTAGTTTTTAAAGTAAGTAGCTTTCAGAATAAGCTTAATTTTCGGCATATACTGCCCCCTATTACTCAGGCCAGACGACCGACCCCATGTATACTCCCAACTTCGACACGCAAGCATTTTTAGCCAACCACTGGCAGAAACAACCTCTGGTGATCAAGGGCGCCTTCGCGCACTTTCAAGACCCTATCGCCCCAGATGAACTGGCGGGACTCGCCTGCGAAGAAGAGGTCGCCTCACGCATCGTGCTGACGAAGAAAGACAACTGGGAGATCATCCAGGGTCCCATAGAAGATTACGCCCCCTTCGGCGAGGCCAACTGGCAGCTGCTGGTACAGGCCGTCAACCATTGGTACCCGGATGTGGAACCACTCGTTAACGCCTTTCGTTTCATTCCCGACTGGCGCTTCGACGATCTCATGGTCTCTTATGCCACGCCAGGCGGCGGAGTCGGCCCCCATATCGACAACTATGATGTCTTCTTGCTCCAGGGCGAAGGCAAAAGGCGCTGGAAAGTCGGCGCCAAGGGGCAATACGCTCCCCGCGGCGGTGATACCCACACGGCGCTGATCGATGATTTTGAGCCCATCCTGGATGTGGTACTCGAAGCCGGCGACATGCTCTATATCCCGCCGGGCTTTCCCCACCGCGGCGAGACACTGGAAACCGCGCTAAGCTACTCCATAGGTTTTCGCGCGCCCAGCCAACAGGAGCTATTTAGCAGCATTGCCGATCACCTCATCGACACCAACGGCGGCAACAAGCGCTTTACCTCAAATCAAGAGCCGGCGAGCCCTGGCCTTTTGAGTGTTGAGCAGCAACAAGGCATGTTAGCCCTGGTCTATGAGATCTTATCTCAGCCCGCTCACTATCAAACCGTACTGGGCCAAACCTTGAGCCAGAACCGCTTCGAGCTTGACCTGTGTGAGCAAGGAGATAACTACACCCTAGAAGAGGTAATGGGGGCATTAGAAGACGGCGCCACATTGCAGCGCATCGGCGGGCTTAAGGTGATTCGCCTCGAAGGCGATAAACAGACCAGACTCTTTATCAATGGCGAGATCTACGCCTTTAAAGAAGCCGATGAGTTGGATGATAAACTTATGCTGCTAGCCGATGCATTCAGCTTCGAGGGCGAGCAGGCATTGAGTCTCTGCCAGCAGCAAGCCATTGGGCAATATTTTGTCTGGCTGCTCAACTCGGGTTATGCCTATCTGGCCTAAAAGCGCTTAGAGCATAACTGATACCCAGTAAATAGTTGACAGAAAAGACCGAAAAGCCGCCTCAAATGGGCGGCTTTTTTATTGCGCTAAAGGCTGTTGTTACAAGCTTTGGCTGTTTAAAACGCCTAGCCTTCTTTCCACAATTTCTCGTCGTTTTGGATCTGATACAGACTCTCGGCGCGTGACACCAACAGCTGGGCAAACTGCGCCTGAGTCTTGTCTTTTACGGCTCCAGATTTAATCAGGTTTTCCGCCTTAAGTTGCCACATCATAGAGAAATGGCGAATGGCTTCGCGAGCGGTGGCGGCCACCTTAACATCGACATAGTCTGAAGGCAGGTCGCCAGACATCACCCAGAAGGTCTGTGGCTTTGGCTGCTTAGACTCCATCTTCCATACCGCGAGGAAAGGCGCAAGGTAACGGCTCTCTTCGGCAATCACTTTACTTGGGATCACCCCTTTTTCTGCCAGGAAGCGATTTGCCTTCTGAAAATGCTCTTTAACCCATTGTTGTGTCAGGGCTTCTTGTTCTTCTGGAGTGAGCGTTTTGGTGTTTTCGACTGCTTGTTCCGTCATACTGCTTCCTATTGTTATAGTTATGCTGTGAAGGGCGAAATGGTGCTGGCAAGCCGCATATTGCGTGAAAATTCACACACAACTTTACGTTAACGTAAAGTGGAAAGCAAAATTGCCACGCCGATCACAATTAATACCAATCTTTGCTTTGTTGAGAGTATCGCTAAATGCTATCGTTCTGCAATAAATATAACAAGCCGTCGAAGCAGCCTCTCTGGCATTCGGCGTTTTAATTCCCAAGCGGAGAACTCATAAAGTGGCAGTATTTAATCATATCTCATTTGATGACCACGAACAGGTCGTATTTTGTCATGATAAAGAAAGTGGCTTACGTGCAATCATAGCCATCCACAACACCAACCTAGGCCCAGCAGTCGGCGGTTGTAGAATGTGGAACTATGAGTCTGATGACGAAGCGCTGACCGACGTTTTGCGTCTTTCTCGTGGCATGACCTACAAGAACGCCCTCGCCGGTCTGGCCATGGGTGGCGGTAAGTCGGTGATCATCGCCGATCCAAAAGTTGAAAACCGTGAAGCCCTGTTCCGCGCCTTCGGTCGTTGTATTCATACTCTGGGTGGCAAGTACTACTCTGCAGAAGATGTGGGCGTGTCGACCAGTGACATCATGATCGCTCACCAAGAAACCCCATACATGGCGGGTCTTGAAGGTCAGAGCGGCGACCCATCACCATTTACAGCGCTTGGCACCTACCTGGGTATCAAGGCCGCCGTTAAGCACCAGCGTGGTCTGGATAGCCTCAAGGGCCTTAAGATTGCCGTTCAGGGCGTTGGCCACGTAGGTTACTACCTATGTCGTCACCTGCACGAAGAAGGCGCCGAGTTGATCGTCACCGATATTCACCAGTCATCACTGGACAAGGTTGCCACCGAATTTGGCGCTACCGTTGTTGCGCCTCAAGATATCTACCATCAGGATGTCGATATCTATGCGCCATGTGCCCTGGGTGCCACCATCAACGACACCACGATTCCGCTGCTGAAGGCCAAGATTGTCGCAGGTTGCGCCAACAACCAGCTTGCCGAACTACGCCATGGCGAGAAGCTCAAAGAGCTAGGCATCCTGTATGCGCCTGATTATGTGATCAACGCAGGTGGTATCATCAACGTCTCGTTCGAGAAAGATTATGACGCGCAGAAGTCTACCGCCAAGGTAGAAGAAATCTACAACACACTGCTGAAGATCTTCGAACTTTCTGATGCGCAAAACCGCACTACTGCCGATGTTGCCGATGAACTGGCCCGCGCCATCATCAATGGCGAAAAGTAGTAAATAACGATTGCCGAATAGAAAAACCACCGACAAGTTCGGTGGTTTTTTATTGCCCGTAATCCATATCTTGCACAATGATATTCCCCTTCGACACGCACCAGAATCCCGCAAAATTTTTCTACTTAGATTTTTCTTTTACCGCCAAAGAGATAATTTTCAGACACAGATTTTTCACAGAGGCGTACTGGAAAATGTCATATTCCTCTGCTTGACTTAGAGGCTCATCATCTTCGCTAGGATTGCATTATGATTAGTTTCAAGTACCACTTTAATCAGGATTTGGTGGAGTTACAGGCCAGTAACTGGATAGGCCTTGAGCAGGTATTTGTTAACGGCAAGCGGGTGTCGCGTAAGCTTAATTTCGGCCCCAAGAGCGAACATGAGGTGAAACTGAACAGTGGCGCCCCCTGTAAGTTTCAACTGTTAATCGATCCCAACAGCGAGCAGATGATCTGCCGCATCTACAAGCAAAATCGCCTGATCACCAGCATCAAACAGGGAAAGGAAAACCTGATGCAAAGTCGTATGCTGCTGCAATCTGTCATCATAGTCATGGCTGTATCTAGCCTAGGCATGCTATTGGCGGTGTGACCCCAAGTAACAATATTATTCGGCGCCTACAGCATCCGGAACACACTAAGGAAGGTGCGAACAAGTCGTCGCACAGCTCTGGCTTTGATAGCAGCGACAGTTCAAGGCATTCAACTGAGGGCATGCCGAGGCCTGCTGAAGTTGAATAACGCCGAAATGGTGTTGCTATCAAAGCCCCGCAGGGCGAGGCTTACAGCGGTATTTGCTGCGTTACAGTTCTTGCGAAGGACTAGGGCCATTCGCTGCAAACTGTGCCTAGCATCTATCCACTTTAAGCACACGCAGAGCAAGCAGTGCCTGGCTAGCCTTCCCTGTACTGGCGCCCTGGATGCTCAGATAGTCGATTATTGCCACCCTCACCGAGTGACCACTAAATCCTGTTGCATATGCCTATTATTCGCCTGTACGCTCCTTGAAATAGTGCCGTTGCATGCAAGCCCTAAGTGAATCAAAGCCATCTCTCCTCGAGATATCGATACCAGCGGACAGACTCAGGACTGATACCACCATGACTAAAGGTTTCGGCGCTTTACCATGTGTTGCAATGAGTGGAGTGAGATATTAGGCCCTAGGATAGGCCATTGATCTTATTGAGGAGGTAGATAAATTGCTGGGATTCGTCTTCAGACAGATTACCGAGAAACTGCTCGTTGACCCGTTCGGCCTCGCAGATAAGATCTTGCTCTAATGCCTTGGCACTGTCTGTAAGGAAAATTTTAAAGGCGCGACGATTGTCCGCCTCTTGATGACGGGTGATATAGCCCTGTACCTGCAACTGATCCAACAGGCGGGTCATGGTGTAGTTAGCCACATCACAGCGCTTGGACAGCTCGGTCTGGGTGATCCCCTCCTCCTGCCATAGGGCAAACAGGACAGGCCAGAGTTTAATGTCCAGCTCATAGCGCTTTAGCCTCTCATCCAAGGCTTTTTGAAGCTCGATATTAAGATGAGATACCAGGTATCCCAAGCTTTCATAGTGTTTCAATCAGCACCTCCAGATACAGTGGTCATGCATTAATACTAACATCTGGTCCTAAAGAAACTAGGGCTCGGCTAACGCTAATTCGTAACGAAAAACCAATTGTCTTATCTTAGAAAGGGTTAAGCATTACTTAACGTCGCCCTCTGGATTTAGCAGGTATTGCTCGATAAAACGATAATAACAGGCTCTTCCAAGTTTAGCCGATAATCCCCTCCCTAAGGAGACAGATATTGCCGCCTCGTCCACCACAAAGGCATCACGCCCGGCCAGCTGGAACTGAGTGCCGATAGAGCTGATCAGGATAAAATTCCCATCTTGTGTCTCTTCATAATCATTGATAATAAAGGGAAACTCGGCGACGTCCACCCTCACCTTCTCAACCGGGGTCATCAACAGATATCCCTCAGGCGTTAGATGTAAAATGGTGGCAAACAGGCGACAAAATTTATCGGGCAACGGCTCATTTCGGTAAAACCAACCCCCCTGGTTATCGATATGAAACAGGGGTGCCTCATCACACAGGGGAACACCCTGCGTGAATTGCTGCAACGCCGAATCCGGCTGGTTATTAGCCATGGTCGATAAGACCCAGTAGCGCCTGCACCGGATGCTTAGGCTTGAAGCCACCGAAGCGTTTAACCTGACTACGACAAGAGTAACCCGAGATCAATATCTGCTCCTTGGGCATCGACTCTATGGCCTTCTCCCAAGACATCTCATACAGGGCCTTGGAGCGCCTAAGATTGTCGCTCTCATGGCCATAGGTGCCCGCCATGCCGCAACAGCCCAGGCTGACGGTACTTAGCTCGGCGCCAAATGCGCTGAAGATCGCCTGCCACTCTTTAGCCGTATTGGGTTTGGCCGTCGATTCGGTGCAGTGGCTGAACCAGGTAAACTGCTTAGTCGACTCTTTCGCCTCACCCAAAGGAGCCTTGGCGTCAATCACCTTAAGCAGCCACTCATTGGCCAGCAGCACGTTGAAATCACCACGACGCTCGCCCAGGATCTCTTTATATTCATCGCGATAACAAAGCACCATGGCAGGATCGACCCCCACCATAGGCATACCCAGGGCGTGCACCTGATTTAAGAAATCGGCGCTGGACTGAGCCGTCTTGGCAAATTTATCCAGGAAGCCCTTAATATGAATCGGCTTACCATTAGGTTTAAAGGGCAGTAACACGGGCTTAAGGCCCAGCTTCTCGATCAGCTTGATGAAGTGATAAACCGTCTCGGCCTCGTAGAAACTGTTGAAGGGATCCTGTACCACGAGCACATATTGATCGCGCTCGGCTTGTGGGATCTGTTGCAGCGCATTCAGATCATAGCCACGACAGGCATGATTCTCTAGACGCTGCTTGAGCGTCGGCACCGACAGCGCTGGCGCATCCACGTAGCCGATAGATTGCTTTATCACCCACTGACTCAGCCTGTTCTGTGAGGCAAAATTAGTCACCTGGGGCATCTTGGCCATCAGGGGCAGACTCTGCTCGATACCCGCGACTAGGTAATCTTTTACCGGACGCAGATAACGCTGGTAATAGATGTTAAAGAACTGCGCCCTAAACTTGGGCACGTCTACCTTCACCGGGCACTGCGACGAGCAAGCCTTACAGGCCAGGCAGCCCTTTAATGACTCCATCACCTCGTGGGAGTAATCATACTCACGCTCTTTCTTCAGGGTGTTCTGGGTACGCTGCAACCAACCAAGGGGCTTGGCCTTCGCCAAGGCCTCGACATCGACCCCTTCTGCCTCCAAGAGACGCAACCATTCGCGCATCAAACCTGCACGTCCCTTGGGCGACTGCACTCTGTCTCCGGTCACCTTGAAGGAGGGACACATAGGCGAATAGGCACTGTAGTTAAAACAGAGGCCATTGCCGTTACAGTTCATCACATCGGGGAAAGCTTCACGAGTTGTGACCGGGATCTGCCGATCAAAAGCGCCGCGCTTAACGCTGTCGACGTTATAGAGCAGCGGACCACTGCCTTTGGGCGCCACCAGCTTACCCGGATTAAGCTTGTTATGCGGATCGAAATAACCTTTCACCTCTTCGAGCAGACCAAACAGGGTTTCGCCGAAGACCGACGGGCCATATTCGCCTCGCACCCCTTTACCATGCTCACCCCACATCAGGCCGCCGTACTTGAGGGTCAAGGCCGCCACCTGATCCGATACCGTCTTGAGCAGTCGCTCATCCTGCGGGTCGCACATATCCAGCGCCGGGCGCACATGTAAGACACCCGCGTCCACATGGCCGAACATGCCATACTGCAGCTGATGACTGTCGAGCAGTGCCCTGAACTCCATGATAAAGTCCGCCAGCTTCTCCGGCGGCACCGCGGTATCTTCGGCAAAGGCGATAGGCTTACGGCTTCCCTTGGTCGCGCCCAGCAGTCCCACCGCCTTCTTGCGCATGGCATAGATGGTGTTGATGCTCGCCTTATCGGCGGTAACCTGATAACCCAGCAGGCCAGCCTGGTTTTCCGCTAGCTGAGTATCTAGCATCGCCTGCAGCTGCTTAACCTTCCCCTCGACCTCCTCTGGTTCACCGGCAAACTCCACCATGTTGAGGCCATCGATTGAGGCACCTGGCACCTCTTCGATCAGCGATGACACCGAATGCCAGATGATATCCTGCTTAGCCAGATTCAGTACCTTGGAATCCACGGTTTCAACCACTGTCGCCTTGGCCTTAACCAAGTCCGGCGCATGGCGCAGCGCAGACTGGAAAGAGTCATACTTGATGTTGACCATCATGCGGGTCTTAGGCAGCGGCGTGATGTCCAGCTTGGCCTCGGTGATCACCGCCAAAGTGCCTTCAGAGCCGGTGAGAATGCGCGACAGGTTAAACTCATCAAATGCCGCGTTCCAGACGTTTTTCAGGTCATAACCGGTCAAGAAACGATTGAGTTTGGGAAAACGCTTCTCCACCTCGTCGCGGTGGGTTCGGGTCATGGCCGCGATATCACGTTGCAGCGCCTCCCCTAAACTGGGCAATTCGAGCGCGTCGAGCGCCTCAAGCGATTGCAGGTCCAGTGGCTTGGTTTCCAATACGCTGCCATCATGCAGCACACTGGTCAGCTCGAGCACGTGATCCGAAGTCTTACCATACACCAGCGAGCCTGCGCCCGAGGCGTCGGTGTTGATCATGCCACCCATGGTCGCACGGTTAGAGGTTGAGAGGTCCGGACTAAAGAAGAAACCATGGGGGCGCAGCGCATCGTTTAGCGCATCCTTGACCACCCCGGCCTGTACCCTCACCCAGCGCTCTTTCTCGTTAATCTCGATCACCTGATTGAAGTAACGGGACAGATCTAAGACCAAACCATGGGTCAGCGCCTGACCGTTAGTGCCGGTACCGCCACCACGAGCACTGAAGACCACCTTATCAAACTCAGGCTTGGTCGCCAGGGTCATGATCAGCCTGACATCGGCCTGAGTCTTAGGATATAAGACCGCCTGTGGCAAAAATTGGTACACAGAGTTATCCGTTGCCTGGGCGAGACGCGCACTGTAACGCTTATCTATGTCACCACAATAATTGCTTTGAGCAAGGGCGTCGAGATACGCCAAGTAAACAGGCTCTAGGGTCTGTTGATGGGATAACTTTGGGAGCATGATGACTTCTTTTCAATTGGTGTTTATTAAAATAATGTTGCCATTATAAACAAAAAAAAGCCGCTAAAAAGCGGCTTTCGTCAATTAGCTTATTCTATCTAAAGAATAATTAGGCGTGAGCTTCGCCCAGGTATAACCAGGTATCAATCACTGTATCTGGGTTAAGCGATACTGTGTCGATGCCCTGCTCTACCAGCCAGGCAGCGAAGTCGGCGTGGTCCGAAGGACCCTGACCACAGATGCCCACGTAAGCGCCTTTCGCCTTAGCGGCCTTGATAGCCATCGCCAGCAGGGCTTTAACGGCTTCGTTACGCTCGTCGAACAGGTGGCTGATGATGCCTGAATCACGGTCAAGACCTAGGGTTAGCTGGGTCAAGTCGTTCGAACCGATTGAGAAACCATCGAAGATCTCGAGGAACTGGTCGGCTAGCAGGGCGTTAGAAGGCAGCTCACACATCATGATGACGCGCAGACCATCTTTACCACGCTCCAGACCTTGCTCTTTCAGCAGCTCGATAACCTGACGGCCTTCTTCCAGCGTACGAACGAATGGGATCATGATCTCTACATTCGTCAGGCCCATCTCGTTGCGTACACGCTTAATTGCTTCACACTCAAGGGCAAAACAGTCGCGGAACGACTCAGAGATATAACGGCTCGCACCACGGAAGCCCAGCATTGGGTTTTCTTCTTCTGGCTCGTAACGGTCACCACCGACTAGGTTAGCGTACTCGTTAGACTTGAAGTCTGACATGCGTACGATAACTTTCTTCGGATGGAAGGCCGATGCGATAGTCGCGATACCTTCAACCAGACGCGCCACATAGTATTCTACTGGTGACTCGTAGCCGGCGATCATCTCATGGATCTCTTGCTGCAGCTCGGCGCTTTGGTCGTTAAACTCAAGCAGTGCCTTAGGGTGAATACCGATCATACGGTTGATGATGAACTCAAGACGCGCAAGGCCCACACCTTCGTTAGGCAGGCGAGCAAAGTCGAACGCTCGGTCTGGGTTCCCCACGTTCATCATGATCTTCATCGGCAGTTCAGGCATGGCATCGACGCGAGATGACATGACGTCAAACTCTTGAATACCTTCGTAGATGTAACCTGTGTCGCCTTCGGCGCAAGAAACAGTCACTTCCTGACCATGCTTGATCTTGTCGGTGATGTCGCCACAACCAACGACTGCCGGTACGCCAAGTTCACGGGCGATGATCGCCGCGTGACAGGTACGGCCACCACGGTTAGTGACGATAGCGCTGGCGCGCTTCATGATTGGTTCCCAATCTGGGTCAGTCATGTCGGTAACCAGTACATCACCTTCTTGGATTTGGTCCATATCTTCGATAGAGGCCAGTACCTTAGCGGTACCGTTACCAATCTTGTGACCGATGGCACGACCTTCGCCAATCACTTCGCTCTTGGTCTTGAGGTGGAAACGTTCGATCAGCTGCACGTCTTCACGTGAACGTACGGTTTCTGGACGCGCCTGTACGATGTACAGCTTGCCGTCGTTACCATCTTTGGCCCACTCGATGTCCATTGGACGACCATAGTGTTTCTCGATGATCATGGCCTGCTTAGCCAGCTCCATCACCTCTTCATCGCTGATAGAGAATTGACGACGCATCTCGGCTGGCACATCTTCAATCTTCACCTGCTTACCATGGCTCAGGTCATCAGAGTAAACCATCTGAATCAACTTGCTGCCGATGTTGCGGCGAACAACCGCCTTGTGGCCGGCTGTCAGGCTTGGCTTATGAACATAGAACTCATCCGGGTTCACCGCGCCTTGTACAACCATCTCACCCAGGCCAAATGAAGAGGTCACGAAGACCACATCGTTGTTGCCTGATTCTGTATCCATGGTGAACATCACACCTGAAGCGGCGGCGTCTGAACGAACCATACGCTGTACGCCAGCAGAAAGCGCAACGCCTTTGTGGTCATAACCTTGGTGTACACGGTATGAGATAGCTCGGTCGTTAAAGAGCGAGGCGAATACATGCTTGATGGCAACCAGTACCGCGTCGAAGCCTTTAACGTTCAGGAAGGTTTCCTGTTGGCCGGCAAATGATGCATCTGGCATATCTTCGGCGGTCGCTGAAGAACGCACGGCGAACGATGCATCGCTAGTTTCTGAGGCAAGCTTGTCGTACGACTCACGTACAACCTGCTCAAATTCACTATGGAATGGGGTATCGATAACCCACTGTCGGATCTGTGCACCTGCGGTCGCGAGTGCATTCACGTCATCGACGTCTAGAGCTTCTAGCGTCTCGTATATCTTCTGGTTAAGTCCGCTTTGTTCAAGAAATTCATTGAACGCAAAAGAAGTGGTCGCAAAGCCACCAGGCACTTGAACACCTGCATTAGCTAGATTGCTGATCATCTCCCCAAGAGAGGCATTTTTACCGCCTACCTTGTTGACGTCACCCATGCCTAATTCTTGATACCAGAGTACATATTGCTGCACAGTTCTATCTCCGCAAGTTTATTTCAGTGTGGCCCCTTCACACGAGGGCAGCGGCATTTTACACTCCACAGCAAGACGCGTAAATCTATAATTTTATTTGTAATTTTATTACTACAAGAGGTCAAAATGTCACGTAAAGTCTTTTATATCTCAGATGGGACGGCGATCACGGCCGAGGTTTTTGGCCATGCGGTACTGTCTCAATTTCCAGTTGAGTTTGAAGCACTTACTATTCCATTTGTCGAGACAACCCAGAAAGCCGAGGCGGTAAAAGCACAAATTAATGATTGTTTTATTACAACAGGCGAACGACCACTTGTGTTCCATTCCATCGTAAAAGCCGAGATTCGAGACATCATCTATAGCAGCGAGTGCATCGACTACGACTTCTTGAACACCTTCGTCGCCCCGCTGGAAGATCAATTGGGCGTCAAGGCGGTCCCGGTTACCCACAGAACCCACGGCAAGGCCAATCACAGTTATGAGGCGCGTATCGACGCCATCAATTACGCCATGGAAAACGACGACGGCCAGACCCTGAAACATATCGACAAGGCCGACATAGTGCTGCTGGGCGTATCACGTTGCGGCAAGACCCCCAGCAGCCTCTATCTGTCGATGCAGTTTGGTATCAAGGCTGCCAACTATCCTTTTATCGAAGATGACATGGATAACCTTAAGCTGCCCGAAGTACTCAAGAGAAATAAACACAAGCTGTTTGGCCTGACTATCGATCCGGTGCGCCTGCATGAGATCCGCCAGAGCCGCATGGAGAACAGTCGCTACTCTTCACTTAGACAGTGCCGTATCGAGGTGAAAGAGGTAGAGATGATGTATAAGCGTGAGCGCATTCCTTTTGTTAACACCACCAATCATTCGGTGGAAGAGATTGCCACCAAGATCCTGGATGTTACCGGCCTAGAACGTCATATGTTCTAAACAGACGGTCATAAAGGGCAAGCGAAAGGCCCCAAATGGCAAGCTAACTGCACAGATGTAGACAAATACCGGAAATTTTCATCTGTTTACCCCTGTGCAGCTAGCAACTATTCGTTATAATCCGAGGCAATCAGGCGAAAGCCAAGACAAACGCTCGGTATATTGAATGACCATTAAAACAGACGAACTACGCACCACATTACTATGTAAGGCCATTTCACCTGCTAAACTCGCATCTGAATACCCGCTTACTCAAGACGCCGCCGACTACCTGGTTCAACAGAGACGTGAAGTTGAAGCCATTCTCACCGGTGAAGACAAACGTCTTCTGGTGATCATCGGTCCCTGCTCTATCCACGACACTCAGGCCGCCATCGACTATGCCAAGCGCCTGGCCGTGCTGCATAAAGAGCTTAAAGACTCACTCTGCATCCTGATGCGCGTCTATTTCGAGAAACCCCGTACCACTGTCGGTTGGAAAGGGCTAATTTCCGATCCGGATCTCGACGGTAGCTTCAATGCCAACAAAGGCCTGCGCCTGGCTCGTCACCTGCTGCAAGAGATCACCGAGCTTAATCTGCCTATCGCCACCGAATTTTTGGATATGGTCAACGGTCAGTATATTGCCGACCTCATCACCTGGGGCGCGGTTGGCGCTCGCACCACAGAGAGTCAGATCCACCGTGAGATGGCCTCGGCGCTCTCCTGTCCAGTCGGCTTTAAGAACGGCACCGACGGCAACATCAACATCGCCATCGATGCGGTGCGTGCCGCCAAAGAGCCACACATCTTCTACTCGCCCGATAAAGATGGCGCCATGGCCGTTTACCGCACCAGTGGTAACCCTTATGGTCACATCATATTGCGCGGCGGTAAGCAGCCTAACTACCATGAGGCCGATATTCAGGCCGCGGCGCAGAAGCTAAAAGAGGTGGGCCTGTCTCACCGTATGGTAGTAGACTTTAGCCACGGTAACAGCCAGAAACAGCACAAGCGTCAGCTCGAGGTCGCCAAAGATATCATGGCACAGGTAGCCTCAGGTTCGACGGCGATCGCCGGCATCATGGCCGAGAGCTTTATCGAAGAAGGTAACCAAAAGGTGGTGGCGGGTGAGCCGCTCACCTATGGTAAGAGCATCACGGATGCCTGCCTCGACTGGGCCGACTCAGAGCAGCTGCTAAGGGATCTTGCCAAGGCTTCTAAGGCCCGCATGGCAAAACTTGGCTAAGCGAATTGAGTACACGATAAAAAAGGCTTCTTCGTGAAGCCTTTTTTATTGCCATGAAAGGCGCCACATTACCGGGTTACAGCGCTGTCATTTAGCCGTGATTGTCAGTATAATCCGCCGGTTTTTTTCAATGCATAACCTTAAGGTTGCCGTATGCCCCTAACCGATACAGAAACTCAGTATTCTGAGGCGATTCGCGCCCGCATCGCACAGTCAGAAGCCCGAGTGATCAAAGCGATTTTTCCCTCTATCACCAACCACCACAATACGCTCTTTGGTGGCGAGGCGCTGGCCTGGATGGATGAGACCGCCTTTATCGCCGCCACACGCTTCTGCCGCAAGACCCTAGTGACCGTCAGCTCAGACCGTATCGACTTCAATAAGTCAATTCCCGCCGGCACCCTGGCTGAGATCATCGCCAACGTTATCTATGTGGGAAACACCTCCCTCAAGGTTGAGGTCAACATTTTCGTGGAAGATATGTACCAGGATCATCGCGAGCACGCCATTCGCGGCGTCTTTACCTTTGTGGCCCTGGATGACGAGCGTAAGCCCACTAAGGTGTGGAGCGAAGGCTAGCCTCCAAAGTGCTTTGTGTCGGTAGGCAAATGCCTGCCGACCTAGCTGTAAAACCTTTCTTGCTTCACGGCCCCAGCTCCCATTCTTCTGCTCCAGCTCCTGTTTCGCTACTACCTCACCCTTTTTCTACCTCCCCCTTTTTCGACTTCGCCTTTCTATTTCTCGAACGCCCAAATCATTGGCACGCCCGCATCCATATTAGACTTAAGTCTAATAATTACTTGTAAAAACGAAAAAATCCCGCTGCCCAGGCACAAAAGTATTAGAATACTGAGTCATTTATCTGTTACATTGACTTTACCTTCAAGTGCAACAAAGATAATCAAAAAGCAATGAAGCTAGAAAATTTGCACATCATCATCGCCGATGATCACCCGTTATTTAGAAATGCGCTGCGCCAGGCACTGAGCGGCGCATTTGCCGACACCCAGTGGTTTGAAGCCGATAGTGCCGAAGCCCTACAAAGCCTATTGGAACAAGGCGACACCGCCTATGACTTAGTCCTGTTAGACCTGCAGATGCCGGGCTCCCATGGCTATTCCACACTGATCCACCTAAGAACCCATTTCCCCGAGCTGCCTGTTGTGGTGATCTCCGCCCATGAAGATGCCATGACCATCAGCCGCGCCGTCCACTATGGCAGCGCCGGATTTATTCCAAAATCCGCCTCTATGGACACCCTCTCTGAGGCCCTCACCTCAGTGCTATATGGCGATATCTGGCTGCCGAGCAACATCGAATTACAAGAGATAAACGAAGATGCCACGGATCAGATGGCGGCCAAGCTCGCCGATCTCACGCCGCAGCAGTATAAGGTGCTACAGATGTTTGCCGAAGGCCTGCTCAACAAGCAGATCGCCTACGACCTGGGTGTCTCCGAGGCGACCATCAAGGCCCACGCCACCGCCATTTTTAGAAAACTTGGGGTAAGAAATCGCACCCAGGCGGTGATCGCCTTGCAGCAGCTAGAGATGGAAAAAGTCGAGCTTTAACCTAGGTGGAAGATCCTAGGATCTTCCCTTAGCTCCCTGCCAATTTGTAAGCGCAAAAAGATCTCAGCCAAAAGACACCCGCATTCCGCAAGATAACATAAGCGCCTAAGGCGAATAACTGGCGAATAACCGAATCTGTCGCCTGCTTTCGATAGCACCTGTCTACGGCATTCCATTCAAGATTGATAGCAACGAATAAAGTTATCTACGGCATACTCTGCG
This sequence comes from Shewanella sp. Isolate7, assembly GCF_022398425.1. Taxonomy (NCBI): domain Bacteria; kingdom Pseudomonadati; phylum Pseudomonadota; class Gammaproteobacteria; order Alteromonadales; family Shewanellaceae; genus Shewanella; species Shewanella sp. Isolate7. Next base: position 39,550 of record NZ_JAKEVJ010000047.1, read on the forward strand.
TAAATGTTTATTTCATCAGATGTAAGAATTTTTCCACCGTATAAGGCTTCGAAATGACGATTTCCCTTTAATGCACCAAGAAATTGTTCACTCGCTATGGCTAAATCTGTGATGACGAGTTTGTCCATCGCTTGTCGATGCATCAAATAATCCTGTAATGCCTGTTGAGAATGGCCTGAACTTCGCTCAAGAAAAAATGCCACTAGTTCCGGTGCGCTTTTTGTCTGCGTCATCAGTAAGCGCGCTAACTTCAAGAGTTCAGGGTGATAGATAAACGCCAAATATTTCAACGCGAAAGACATTAACTCTTCCCTAAATGCTCTATCGGCATTTACGTCTATGCTTAACCCCAGTTGCAGGCGTTCGGTCAGTTCAACAACCACGGCTTTTAACAGGCCTTGCTTATCATTAAAGTAGTTATACAAGGTAAGCTTTGAGCCACCACAATGCTCTATCAGTTGATCTAGGCTGGTGCCTTCATAGCCCTGCTCTAAAAAGAGTTCTGCGGCTACCTGCAAATACTTCTGCCGCTTTTTCAAACTCGATGGTCGCATAGATGCCTCCTCTAACTTTTGATACCCGATAGTACACTTTTTTATAGGATAAGGTTGCATCCTTTTCGAACGATAGATGTGATACTGAACGGTACAGTATTATATCTATGGTCATCATCATGAAACAACTCCTTCGCAAAACACAGAGCAATAAAATCAAAAAAGCAATAATTATCAGCAGCATGATGTTATTCGCTTCCCTGTTTTATTATTACCAGTTCCCAAAAGCAGGCTTGATCAGCACAGATAACGCCTATGTTCAGGGGGAAATTTCGCAAGTGAGTACCGAGGTATCGGGCATTATTAATCACGTCTACATAACCGATAACCAATATGTAGAAGCGGGTGAACTGCTGGCACAAATTGACGACAGAGATTATCTGGCGCAATACAATCAAGCCAAGGCAGGACTGTCCATGGCGCAGGCGGCAATTGCCAATATAGATGAGCGTATAAAGCTACAACAGATATCGATAAAACAGGTATCGACTCAGATAGACTCGACTATGGCCGATGCGGTATTTCATCGGGCAGAATGGCATCGACTGCAAAACCTGTTAGATAAGGAACTCATTTCTCAATCACAGTTTGAAGCGCAAACCAATAAGACCAATCAGGCGAAGGCCAAACTGGCCGCGAGTCAGTTGCAGTTGAGTTCAGCCAAGCAGCAACTCAATACCCTCAGGAGTGACAAGGCTCGTTTGGTTGCCCAAGCCGAGCAGGCCAGCGCCTTGCTGGCACTGGCCAAACTAAGGTTAGAAAATACACAGATCAGAGCCCCAATTGCCGGCATCATAGGTAATCGTGCCCTGCGCGCCGGACGCTTCGCCAGTAAAGGGGCTCCCCTGCTGACTATCGTTCCCGTCGAAGCTATCTGGATAGAGGCTAACTATAAGGAAACCCAGATCACCGATATACTCCCGGGGCAGCTTGTGGAGGTGACGCTCGACAGCTTTCCCGAGCAACACCTTGAGGGACGGGTAGTGAGCATTGCGCCGGCGACAGGAGCACAATTTGGTTTACTGCCACCGGACAATGCCACGGGCAACTTCGTCAAGATAGTACAACGCGTTCCCATAAAAATTACCTTCAAGATCCCAGAGGCACTGCGGGGCCGTATCGTGCCGGGTCTCTCAGCAGAAGTGACGATTAATACCAAACATCTCGACGGTAAGTCCTCATGAATAAACCCTTTATAACGATTCTGCTCTTAGCACTACTGGCGATTTTCCCCCAGAGTGTAACCAGTCAAATCTATAGCAACAGCGCCAGCCAGATAGCGGCGAGTATCGGCCTGTCGCTGGATGAAGCCAGCTGGTTTAACACACTCAATACCTTTGGTTTACTGATTGCGCTTCCGCTCGGCGCATGGCTGGCTCGTCGTTTCGGCTATCGGCAGCTATTTCACATCGGTGCGGTGCTAGGCCTAATCAGCACGCTCGTCAGCAGCCTAAGCATGCAGGCTGCTCCTCAGATGTTGAGTTGGTTTGGCCACGGCGTCTCGGCGAGCCTGCTAGTGCTGTTCGCCCACGCCATCATCTTAAAGAACCTCAGCTTCAGGGCTATCGCCTTGGCCGAGAGCCTAGTGCTGCTGTTGGCGGTATTAATTCCGCTGGGTATCTACCCATACCTACTGTCTACCCTGGCAGAAAACAATCTGTGGCGGTGGGCTTTTTCACTACAGCTAGTGCCCTTCTTACTCATGCTCGGCTGGGCACGATATGGTCACTGGCCCCATCAGGAAGAGACACAGGAGATCGGCTTTAACTGGATACAAGCCCTGTTGCTGACGATCGCCAGCTGTGGCATTGCCTACATACTGCTGCGGGGCGAACGCTTTGACTGGTTTGAGGCGCCAAGCATGGTCTGGATCGCACTGCTCACCGCCTCGGCAATTGCGCTATTAGGCTTAGCAATAAGAAACCGCTGGGGACCTGGCCAATATCTAGACGCAAGTGTCTTGGCCAGCCGTATTGGCAAGCTGAACATGTTACAAGCCGCCGTCGCGGGGTTTGTCGTATTGGCCATCTCCATGCTCACCTCTGTGTATATGACGAAGATAATGCAATACAGCGCCGCTAACGCAGGCTATATCAACCTCATCGGCTTTGTCGGTATGCTGGCCGGCCTTGGTATTGCATTCTTTGCCACCAGCAACCCCGACCGAGATCCCTTCAAAGTCGTCCCCATAGGGATCGTCATGATGATGGGTACCTGTATTTGGCTAACGGGAAGCAATGCCTTTATAGCCAGGCATATCTTTGGCCTGCAATATTACTTAAAGGCTTCGCCATAGGACTGCTAAACATCACGCTGACCATACATATTCTGCGTAGTTTACCTAGGCAGCACCTGCTCGAAACGATCGCCTGGTTCTATCTATTTCGTAATCTAGGGTCATTGTCTGCCATAGGCGAGTTTTCTCGTTTCATGACGATAGAAACCAGCAACGCCATGCAAAAGTTAGCCGAAAACTATGACCCTCTAAACGAGACATTCATTCACCACCAACAGCTGATCACTGCCAGCCTACAGCAGTCGACGCTGGCGCCGACGCCCGAGCGCTCGGCCCTGCTGTTGATGAGCCAACTTAAGACGCAGGCGCTGTCTGTGGCCGGAGTGAACAACTATCAATGGTTAATCGCTACCACGCTGGTCATCATACCCAGCATGGTACTCACCATGAAATGGGCTAACCGCGCCACGACTTAACCTTGGAAATACTTGGCATGAAACCTGAGGTGGTCTTCGATAAAGCTGGCGATAAAGTAATAGCTGTGATCATAGCCCTCCTGCATGCGCAGGATCAGCGGATACTCCTTCTCCTTGGCTACCGCAACCAAGGCTTCGGGCCTTAACTGCTCCTCGAGGAAATTGTCACTGCTACCTTGATCGATAAAGATCGGCAGATCGCATCTGGCTTGCTTCATCAACTCACAGGCGTCATAGGCCAACCATTCATCACGGTTCTTACCTAAGTACTGACTAAAGGCCTTCTGCCCCCATGGACAGTTAATGGGGTTAACGATAGGGCTAAAGGCCGAGATAGACGTGTAACGTCCTGGATGCTTAAGGCCTATGGTCAGGGCGCCATGGCCGCCCATGGAGTGGCCCGCTAGCGCTCGCGCCTGGGTCACAGGAAAATGTGCTTCGATAAGCTCGGGCAACTCCTTCACCACATAATCGTACATCTGATAATGGGCCTGCCAGGGTACTTGCGTCGCATTGAGATAAAATCCGGCGCCTTGGCCCAGATCATAGGCGGCATCATCGGCCACCTCCATCCCTCTCGGACTGGTATCGGGCGCGACAATCGCCATACCAAGCTCTGCCGCAATACGCATGGCACCGGCTTTTTGCATGAAATTTTCATCCGTGCAGGTCAGACCCGACAGCCAGTAAAGCACAGGCACCTTCTGTTCGCTGGCCTGGGGCGGCAGATAGATAGCAAAACGCATGGCGCAATTTAGTACGCCAGACTGGTGCTGATACTGTTTATGCCAACCACCGAAACACTTGTTGCTGCTGATATTTTCTATGGTCATACTCTCATCCCTAAAGGGCACAGACGCTAGCGTCTGTGCCCTGTCTAAACCAACTAATGTTATCGATTGAAATGCACTACAGAGCGGATACTCTTGCCTTCATGCATAAGCTCGAAGGCGGTGTTGATCTCCTCCAGCGCCATGGTGTGGGTGATAAAGTCGCTGAGCTTAAACTCGCCGCGCAGATACCTCTCCACAATTTCAGGCAGTTCTGAGCGTCCTTTTACGCCGCCAAAGGCGCTGCCACGCCAGACTCGGCCGGTAACCAGCTGGAAGGGACGGGTCGAGATCTCCTGGCCTGCTCCGGCAACGCCTATGATCACAGACTCACCCCAGCCTTTGTGGCAACACTCGAGCGCCGAGCGCATCACGTCCACATTACCGATACACTCGAAAGAGTAATCCACCCCGCCGTCGGTCAACTCGACAATCACTTCCTGGATAGGCTTATCGTAGTTTTTAGGATTAATGCAATCTGTCGCACCTAGCTGACGGGCCAGTTCAAACTTGCTGTCGTTGATATCGATGGCGATGATACGACTCGCACCCGCCATGGTCGCGCCTATGATGGCTGACAGGCCTATGCCACCTATGCCGAAGATGGCGACACTCGCCCCCGGCTCAACCTTGGCCGTATTGAGCACAGCGCCCATGCCAGTGGTCACGCCACAGCCCAGCAGACACACCTCTTCCAGTGGCGCCTCTGGGTTTACCTTAGCCAGCGAGATCTCAGGCAGCACAGTATATTCAGAAAAGGTCGAGCAGCCCATGTAGTGGAAGATCGGCTGACCGTCCTTAAAGAAACGTGTGGTGCCATCTGGCATCAATCCCTTACCCTGGGTCTCACGGATCTTCTGACACAGATTAGTCTTACCCGACTTGCAGAACTTACACTCGCCACACTCTGGGGTGTACAGCGGAATCACGTGATCCCCTACCGCCACACTGGTCACTCCCTCACCGACGGCCTCGACGATACCGCCGCCTTCATGGCCCAAAATTGCCGGGAAGACACCTTCAGGATCGTCACCAGAGAGGGTAAAGGCATCGGTATGGCAGACGCCGGTGGCCACTATCTTCACCAAGACCTCACCGGCCTTGGGATACATCACATCCACCTCTTCTACCGATAGCGGCTGGCCCGGACCCCAGGCGATGGCGGCCTTAGATTTAATAAACTTGTCTGTCATCTCGCTTACTCCAATTAGTGTCTGTATCTGTGTATCTGTCTGCCCACTTCAATGTAGTCGCTGACCATTACCTTGTCTCGCCAGCAGTTACATCACGGTGGATTTGATCATTTGAGTCCATTTTATTTATTTCACACAAAATGATAATCTCTATTTTTTACAAATGATTTTTACCATATGGTAATAATAGGTTTTGACCATGCATGAGTGGGAAGGGGTAAGCGAGTTTGTCGCTGTGGCGGAGACCGAGAGTTTTACTCAGACTAGCAAGCGCTTAGGGATCTCCACCGCCCAGGTGAGTCGCCAGGTAGGTGCGCTGGAACAAAGGCTAGATACCAAGCTGCTGTATCGCACCACACGTAAGGTCTCTCTGACAGAAGAGGGTCACCTCTACTACCGACACTGTCGTCAGGTACTCGATGGCTTGGAAGAGGCAGAGCGCGCCCTGAGTAGCCTAAGGGGCTTGCCCCAGGGGGTACTGAGGATGACGGCGCCCGTGGCCTATGGCGAAAAGTACATTATGCCTATCGTTAACGACTTCCTGCTCGCCTACCCCAACGTCGAGGTCGATATCACCCTCACCAACCGTCAGGTGAGGCTGGTGGATGCGGGCATAGATCTGGCCATTCGCATCGGCAAGTTGGCCGATTCCAGCCTGATCGCCAAACGCGTCAGCCAGCGCATCAACTATGTCTGCGCGTCGCCCGATTACCTCAAGCGCTTCGGTGAGCCCCATAGCCTGTCCGAACTCAGTCAACACAACTGCCTTATCGGCAACCATGACTACTGGCGCTTCATCGAGCAGGGCCGAGAGCGTCAGCTAAAGATAAAGGGCAATCTCAGGTGCAATACCGGCCACGGTCTGAGAGACGCGGCCCTTAAGGGGCTGGGGCTGGTCCAGCTGCCCAACTATTATATCGGTCAGGATCTTAAAGCCGGGCACCTGGTGTCTGTGCTCAACGCTTATCAGGAACCTAACGAAGGTGTCTGGGCACTCTATCCACAGAACCGCCACCTCTCGCCCAAGGTAAAATTGATGGTGGAGTTTCTCGGCCGCGCCCTGCCCTGAGTCTGCACTTTTTTGAGAGCATAAAAAACGCCCCTCCATCTGATATGAAGGTGCGTTTAGCTTGTTACAGCACTTAATTGAACTAACTTAGCGTCTAAAGTTAACGTCCTAAGTTAACGTCTTAAGTTAACATTGTAGTGGCATAGTGAATTTGGCCACCTGAATAGACGAAGTGATAGATTCACTTCCAGAGAAAAGGTGGTAGAAATGATGAACACAAGACCGACATTCAGTGCAGAGTTCAAATTAGAAGCTGCGCAGCTGGTAACGAAACAGGGATACAGCATAACTGAGGCTGCAAACGCGATGGGCGTGAGTCATTCAGCCATGCGTAAATGGGTAAACCAGCTTCGACAGGAGAAGCAAGGCGTATCCCCCAAAGGCGCACCGCTCACCCCCGAACAACAGCGGATCCGTGAGCTGGAGAAGAAAATCCGCCGCATTGAAGAAGAGAACACCAT